>CABUCP010000061.1 GCA_902490055.1 uncultured Klebsiella sp.
CTCATCGTGTCTGAATTGTCTCAATTATCCCCGCAACCGCTTTGGGATATTTTTGCCAAAATTTGCTCCATCCCGCACCCGTCCTATCACGAAGAACAGCTCGCCGAGCACATCATGGGTTGGGCAAAAGAAAAAGGCTTACACGCGGAACGCGACCAGGTTGGCAACATTCTGATTCGTAAAAACGCAACCGCCGGCATGGAAAACCGCAAGCCGGTGGTGCTGCAGGCGCACCTCGATATGGTGCCGCAGAAAAATAACGACACCGTCCACGACTTCACCAAAGACCCGATCCAGCCGTACATCGACGGCGAGTGGGTCAAAGCGCGCGGCACCACCCTGGGCGCGGATAACGGCATCGGTATGGCGTCTGCGCTGGCGGTGCTGGCTGACGACAGCGTCGCTCACGGCCCGCTGGAAGTGCTGCTGACCATGACTGAAGAAGCCGGCATGGACGGCGCGTTTGGTCTGCAGGCCAACTGGCTGCAGGCTGACATCCTGATCAATACCGACTCGGAAGAAGAAGGCGAAATCTACATGGGTTGCGCCGGCGGTATCGATTTCACCTCTAACCTGGCGCTGACTCGCGAAGCGATTCCGGCCGGTTTCCAGAGCTTTAAACTGACCCTGAAAGGTTTAAAAGGCGGCCACTCCGGCGGTGAAATCCACGTTGGTCTGGGCAACGCTAACAAACTGCTGGCTCGCTTCCTGGCCGGCCACGCCGATGAACTGGATCTACGCCTGGTCGATTTCAACGGCGGTACCCTGCGTAACGCGATCCCGCGTGAGGCGTTTGCCACCGTTGCCGTTGCCGCGGACAAAGTAGATGCGCTGAAAGCGCTGGTAAATACCTACCAGGAAATCCTGCAAAACGAACTGGCGGCTAAAGAGAAGAATCTGGTGGTGCTGCTGGAAGCGGTCGCTAACAACAAAGCGGCGCTGACTCAGGCTTCCCGCGACGGTTTCGTGCGCCTGCTGAACGCAACGCCGAACGGCGTCATCCGTAACTCTGACGTCGCGAAAGGCGTGGTTGAAACCTCGCTGAACGTCGGCGTAGTCACCATGACTGACGACAACGTGCAGATCCACTGCCTGATTCGTTCCCTGATCGACAGCGGTAAAGACTATGTCGTCAGCATGCTGGATTCACTGGGCAAGCTGGCGGGGGCGAAAACCGAAGCCAAAGGCGCTTACCCAGGCTGGCAGCCGGATGCGAACTCACCGGTGATGCACCTGGTGCGCGAGACCTATCAGCGTCTGTTCAACAAGACGCCGAACATCCAGATCATCCACGCGGGTCTGGAATGCGGTCTGTTCAAAAAACCGTATCCGGAAATGGATATGGTATCCATCGGCCCGACCATTACCGGCCCACACTCCCCGGATGAGCAGGTTCACATCGAGAGCGTCGGCCAGTACTGGATGCTGCTGACCGAACTGCTGAAAGCCATTCCGGCGAAGTAAGCCATACACCGGCGGCGTGATGCCGCCGGTCGTCCCTCCGGGCTTTTTGACCGTTAGTGCGGACTGCCATTAATTTATTCACCACGCAGGCTGAAACTACCGGTGCTGGCTGCCTCAAAATCCCCGGTGGCGCTACCGCTTACCAGGGCTACAATACTGTGCGGTTTGGTAGCCCGGACAAGGCGCAATGCGCCGCCTCCGGGAAAATCTCTGGGCGATAGACTCTCAGCGTTATGAGATAAACGCTTTTCTCAGGCTAAAAAAGTTGCAAGCCGATAACAGTATCTATTCACTCTTCCCTGAACCGCGTTTTTCCATCCGATAGTTGGTGAACCACTCGCCGCGAGCTTCTACTTGCTGCTCAGCGACGACACGAAATCCCTGGCGGAGAAAACTGGATTGCGCAGTTATGCTCGCATCGACCGCCAGCACCTCCCCCGGATGCATAGCGCAGACCGCCTCAATAAGCGCATGGCCTATGCCACGGCGGGTATAATCCGGCGAGACGAACAACAGGTCGATGTAATCATTAATAGCAGTGATAAATCCAACCGGCTGGTCATCAATAACCGCCACCAGCACCAGTGAATCTGCCATTTTCTGCCGCCAGCGTGCTTCATCAATCTGTGCCCAGGCGGCAATTTGCGCGGGTGAATAATCCCGGCTGGCGGTCTCTGTTACCGCACGCAAAAATATGGCGCATAGCGCCGGGAAATCCTCTTCTACATACGCCCTGATAGTTAACATCGCTATAGTCCAAGAAGCAGTTGTCTTTCCAGTTGCGGGTCGAGCAGCGTCACGTGTAGCCCCACCAGCCGCACGCCGCGGCTGCCGCGCCGTTCAAGCCAGGCATTGCGCGCGGTAGCGATTAAATCATCTTTGTTTAGCCGCGGCCAGACGTGCTCCTGAGTGGTGAGCTGGAAGTCGTTAAACTTTAGCTTGATGCCCTGACGCGCTATCAGCAAATCCGGTTTTACCTTCGCCAGCCGACGTTCAAGCTCGGGATAGAGATTTTCGATGATCGCTTCGCAGTCAGACCACTCGTGGATGTCTTCCGCCAGGGTGCGCTCCACGCCGACCGATTTTCGCTGGCGATCGTTATGAATTTCACGCTCATCAATACCGTGGCTGCGCTCCCACAGGATACGGCCAAACTTACCAAAGCGTTTAAGCAGCATCGCCAGATCGCTATTCTGCACATCGCCGCAGGTACGCAGGCCCATATTTTCCAGCTTTGCCGCCGACACCTTGCCAACGCCGGGGATTTTCGCCAGCGGCAGTGACTGCACAAATTCTTCGACCTGATGAGGGGCAATAACGAACTGACCGTTCGGCTTGTTCAGGTCCGAGGCGATTTTAGCGAGAAACTTGACCGGCGCGACGCCCGCCGAAGCGGTGAGATTCAGCTCGCGCTCGATGGTCTGGCGGATCTCCTGCGCTATCAGCGTAGCCGAACCGTGGCAGTGGACGCTGTCGCTCACGTCGAGATAGGCCTCATCCAGCGACAGCGGCTCTATTAATGAGGTGTAGCGGGAGAAGATTTCACGGATATGGTTCGAGGCCTCTTTGTAGGCATCAAAGCGCCCGGGAAGCAGGGTGAGATGCGGACACAGTTTAAGCGCCGTCGCTGTCGGCATTGCGCTGCGCACGCCGAATTTACGCGCGGGATAGTTCGCGGTACTAATCACGCCACGTTGTACCCGGCTGCCGCCTATCGCAATGGGAATATCGCGCAACGCCGGGTTGTCACGCATTTCCACCGCTGCGAAGAAGCAGTCCATATCGACATGGATAATTTTACGCATCGCCTTGCCCAATACTGTATACCCATACAGCATAGCAAAACTACGCGCAAATTTTATGCTTTTTTTCATTCAGCGGACAAAAAACCTGTTACAACATAAAAGTGAAATAAATAGTGTTTATTTTCATATATTTAAATAATGAATCAGGAAGATACAATCATGAAGAGAATACTAACGATACTCTGCCTACTGGCAACCGGTAGCGCCCTGGCCGCCCCACAGCTGATTGCCCACCGCGGCGGTACCGGCGATGCGCCGGAAAATACCCTCCCGGCCATCAAGCAGGCGCTGGAAAATAACGCGCAAGCTATCTGGGTCACGGTACAGTTAAGCCGCGACGGCGTACCGGTGCTCTACCGCGCCAGCGATCTCTCCGCCCTGACCAACGCCGAGGGCAAGGTCTCAAGCTTAACCGCCGCCGAGCTTGCAGAAGTCGATGCCGGCTGGAAATGGGGCGATGACAGCCATCCGTGGCGCGGCAAGCAGGCCACGATTCCGACCTTACAAACCGTGCTGCAGCAGTGGCCGCAGACCTTCTTCTACATCGATATAAAATCACCGGATGCCGATCCGACGGTGATGGGCGAACACCTGCTGGAGGTGTTAAAAACCACCAACAGCCTCGACCGGGTGCGAGTTTACTCAACCGAAGACCGCTATATCGCCGCTTTGCCACAGGCGATCCCGCGCTTTGTGAGCCGCAGTGAAACCCGTACCAGGCTTGCCAATATTTCGCTTAGTCATCAGTGCCAGCAAAGCAGCCAGAGCAGTGGCGATAAGTGGTACGGGCTGGAGCTGAAGCGTAAGGTGGAGGTCATTGAGAAGTTTACTCTTGGCGAAGGCGTCTCACCGGCGACGCTCACCTGGGATAAAGAGGCGATGGAGTGTTTCCGTTCGCAAGGCAATGCCCACATCATTTTCTTCGGTATCAATAGCGCAGAAGACTATCGTACCGCTAAGGCGCTGGGCGCCGATGGCGTAATGGTGGATTCCCCCGCGCAGGCGAAAAGCTGGCAGTGAAATAAATAAGGCCGCAAAAGCGGCCCCAGGGTGATGCGATACCGTTGGCGCTACGCTTATCAGACGAGCGTAGCGCCGTCGGCGCATTAGAGAATGCGCTGCTGCTGGCGCTGCGCCTCGCCGGCGAGACGTTTCTTACGCGCATCGCAGGGCTCGGGACAGTCGCAGACTTTCTCCAGCCCCAGCGATGAGATCCCGCCGCAGCTGCCTTGAATACTTTTACGCTTCATCAGGTACCCCAGGGACATACCGAGGATCACCAGCGCAAAAATCACAAAGGTCGCGACAAATACCGTCAGCATCATCAGCCTCCAAAGTCATCGAGCATGATGTTCTCATCTTCGACGCCCAGATCTTTAAGCATCTTAATGACCGCGGCGTTCATCACCGGCGGCCCGCACATATAGAATTCGCAGTCTTCAGGCGCCGGATGGTCGCGCAGATAGTTTTCATACAGAACATTATGGATAAAGCCCGTATGGCCCGTCCAGTTATCCTCCGGCAGCGGATCGGAGAGCGCAACGTGGAAGGTGAAGTTCGGGTTCTCGCGCGCCAGCTGTTCAAACTCATCGTCATAGAACATTTCGCGCAGCGAACGGGCGCCGTACCAGAAGCTGATCTTGCGCTTGCTGTGCAGCCGTTTGAGCTGGTCAAAGATATGTGAACGCATCGGCGCCATCCCCGCGCCGCCGCCGATAAACACCATCTCAGCATCAGTGTCTTTAGCAAAGAACTCGCCAAACGGCCCGGAAATCGTCACCTTATCGCCCGCCTTCAGCGACCAGATATAGGACGACATAATTCCCGGCGGCGCATCCGGCACCTTCGGCGGCGGCGTCGCGATACGCACGTTGAGCATAATGATGCCTTTCTCTTCCGGGTAGTTAGCCATCGAGTAGGCGCGCAGGGTCGGTTCTTTTACATCGGATACGTAACGGAACAGATTGAACTTGTCCCAGTCAGAACGGTATTCATCCGGAATATCGAAATCGGCATAGGCCACTTTATGCGACGGGCACTCGATCTGAATATAGCCGCCGGCGCGGAACGGCACCGCTTCGCCATCCGGGACCCGCAGCTTGAGCTCTTTAATGAAAGTGGCTTTGTTATCGTTAGAGATAACCTCGCACTCCCATTTTTTCACGCCGAAAATCTCTTCCGGCAGCTCAATCTTCATATTCTGCTTCACCGCCACCTGGCAGGCCAGACGACAGCCCTCTTTGGCTTCACGCTTGGTGATATGCGAAAGCTCGGTCGGCAGAATATCGCCGCCGCCTTCTTTGATTGTCACCCGGCACTGGCCGCAGGAGCCGCCGCCGCCGCAGGCGGAGGAGACAAAAATCCCGTTGCTGGACAGCGTGTTGAGTAGTTTATCGCCCGCCGGCGTACGGATTTGTTTATCCGCTTCGTTATTGATTTCAATAACCACGTCGCCCGCGTTCACCAGCTTCGAGCGCGCCAGCAGGATAAGCCCCGACAGCACCAGCACGATCAGCGTGAACATCACGACGCCAAGAATAATTTCCATACTTTTCCGCCCTTATAGCTGCACACCGGAGAATGACATAAAGCCCAGCGCCATCAGACCAGTGGTAATAAAGGTGATCCCTAACCCGCGCAGACCGGCAGGCACGTTGGCGTACTTCATTTTTTCGCGGATCCCCGCCATCGCCACGATAGCCAGCATCCAACCAATGCCGGAGCCAAAGCCGTAGACAATAGATTCCGGGAAGTTGTAATCACGCTGCACCATAAACGACACACCGCCGAAGATGGCGCAGTTGACGGCGATAAGCGGCAGGAAGATCCCCAGCGCGTTGTACAGCGCCGGGAAGTACTTATCGAGGATCATCTCGAGGATTTGCACCAGCGCCGCAATCACCCCGATGAAGGTGATGAAGTTGAGGAAGCTGAGGTCAACCCCCTCCATCAATGCGCCATCGCGCAGTACCAGGTTATAGACGAGGTTGTTGATCGGCACGGCCAGGCCGAGCACCACCGTCACCGCGACGCCAAGGCCAAACGCGGTAGAAACCTTTTTCGACACCGCGAGGAAGGTACACATCCCGAGGAAGAAGGCCAGCGCCATGTTCTCAACGAACACCGCGCGGACAAACAGGCTAATGTAATGAGCCATAATCGGTTACTCCTTTTCCTGCTGTTCAGGCTTCCAGCTACGCAGAGCCCAAATCAGCAAACCGATAATGAAGAATGCGCTCGGCGCCAACAGAAACAGGCCGTTCGGCTGATACCAGCCGCCGTTCTGCACCGTTTCCAGCACGGTAATCCCGAACAACTTGCCGCTGCCGATAAGCTCGCGCAGGAAGCCGACGACAATCAGGATCGCGCCATAGCCGAGACCGTTGCCGATACCATCCATAAAGCTGGCCAGCGGCGGCGATTTCATGGCGTAGGCTTCGGCGCGCCCCATCACGATACAGTTAGTGATGATAAGCCCGACGAATACCGACAGCTGCTTAGAGGTTTCATAGGCAAAAGCCCGCAGCAGCTGATCCACGACGATAACCAGCGAGGCGATAATCGCCATCTGCACGATGATGCGCACGCTATTAGGGATATGGTGGCGAATCATCGAGATAAACATGCTGGAGAATGCCGTGACCAGCGTGACCGCAATGGTCATCACGAAGGCGGTTTCCAGTTTGGTGGTCACCGCCAGCGCGGAGCAGACGCCAAGCACCTGTAGGGCGATGGGGTTATTAGCGATGAGCGGCCCCACCAGCACGCGCTTCACCTCTTTCATATCGCTCTGTTCAGCCATTATTCAGCCCTCCCTCACGAACCTTTTTCAGGAACGGACCAAAGCCCAGTTCGCCCATCCAGAAATCAAAGCTGTGCTGCACGCCATTTGACGTCAGCGTGGCCCCGGATAATCCGTCAACCGAATGCAGATCGCCGGCGCGCGCGCCGCCTTTCACCACCTTCAGCGATGGCATGCCGTTGTCATCCAGCACCTGCTTACCGACAAACTGCTGACGCCAGTTCGGGTTTTCAACCTCGCCGCCCAGCCCTGGGGTTTCCCCCTGATCGTAGTAAGTTATGCCTTTCACCGTGCGCCCATCAACGTCCAGCGCCACAAAGGCGTACATCATCGACCACAGGCCGTTACCGTAGATAGGCAGAACAACTTCCTGAATCTGCTGCTGCGCGTCGCGCACCAGATAGATTTCCGCCAGGTTGCTGCGACGCTTGATGCCGGCTGGATCCTGACTGGCGTCGAGCGCCATGCTCTGCTCAGGATCTTTGAGCGCCTGGGCCTGGTTAAATTTGCTCGGGTCTTTATCCAGCAGCTCGCCGGTCGCCAGATTGACCAACCGCGGGGTAATGCGCGCGGCGAAGGTTTCGGCCACTGCATCGGCGTCCATCCCTTGTTGCATCAGGCCGGCGACGGCCAGGATATTCCGCTGCTTATCCAGCGCACGCTGCTCCTGCTGACGCGACTTAAGACCCACAGCGGAGCCGGCAACCACGATCGAGCACACCAGACAAAGCACCAGCACCACCAGCAGCGTTTTGCCGATGCTATCGTTACTTTTCTTCTCAGCCACGCGACTTCCTCCGCTTAATATTGGCCTGCACCACCAGGTAATCGAACAGCGGCGCAAAGAGGTTGGCGAACAGAATCGCCAGCATCATCCCTTCCGGATAGGCCGGGTTCACGACCCGAATAAGTACGCACATCACGCCAATCAGCAGGCCGTAGCTCCATTTACCTTTATCGGTAAAGGAGGCGGATACCGGATCGGTGGCCATAAACATCATGCCGAAGGCAAAGCCGCCGAGCACCAGATGCCAGTACCACGGCATCGCGAACATCGGGTTGGTCTCTGAACCGATAAAGTTAAACAGCGTCGCGGTGGCGATCATACCGATCATCACCCCGGCGACGATGCGCCAGGAGGCGATACGGGCAAAGATAATGAAAGCGCCGCCAATCAGGATCATCAGCGTGGAAACTTCGCCAATCGAGCCGGGAATGTTGCCGAGGAAGGCATCCATCCAGCTTACCGGGATGCCGGTAGCGACGTTAACCAGCGCTTCACCGCCGCCGCTGGCCCACTGAGAAAGCGGCGTCGCGCCGGAGAAACCGTCCGCCGCCGTCCACACCAGGTCGCCGGAAATCTGCGCCGGGTAAGCGAAGAACAGGAACGCGCGCCCCGCCAGCGCCGGGTTGAGGAAGTTACGCCCGGTACCGCCGAAAATTTCTTTGGCGATCACCACGCCGAAGGAGATCCCCAGCGCCGCCTGCCATAGCGGCATCGTTGGCGGCACAATCAACGCAAAGAGAATCGAGGTAACGAAAAAGCCTTCGTTGATTTCATGCTTGCGGACGATAGAAAACAGCACTTCCCAGAAACCACCGACGATAAATACGGTGATGTAAATAGGCAGGAAAAAGACCGCCCCCAGCGTCATCATGCTGAGCCAGCCGGCATCAGCGCTGAAGCTCACTCCTAACCACTGGGCGACGCTATAGTGCCAGTTGTTGGCAATCACCTGTTGCAGTTGCTCCGCGCCATAAAGCTTATGCAGCGCGGGAATTGTCTGCAGGCCGACGTTATACATTCCCCAGAACATGGCCGGGAACACCGCAAACCAGACAAGGATCATCATCCGCTTGAGGTCAATGGCATCGCGAACGTGCGCCGCGCCGCGGGTGACTAAACCCGGGGTGTAGAAGATCGTCGCCGCCGCTTCATACAGCGGGTAATATTTTTCTAACTTGCCGCCGTGCGTGAAATGCGGCTCAAGTTTCTCAATCAGTTGCTTTAAGCCCATCTCTTATCCTTCCTGCTCAATCTGGGTTAACACGCTGCGCAACGCCGGGCCGTATTCATATTTGCCCGGGCAGACGTAGGTGCAGAGCGCCAGATCTTCTTCATCCAGTTCGAGGCAGCCCAGCGCCTGGGCGCTATCGCTATCGCCGGCGAGCAGATCGCGCAGCAATATGGTCGGCAGAATATCCAGCGGCATTACCCGCTCATAGTTGCCGATAGGTACCATTGCTCGCTCGCCGCCGTTGGTATCGGTGGAGAAATTAAAGCGCTTGCGCTTGAAGAAATGGCCAAGAGTGGTGCGGGTAATCGAGAACTTCTCTTTGCCCGGCATTACCCAGCCAAACAGCTCTTTTTCACGCCCTTCCCTGACGACGCTCACCTGCAAATGAAAACGCCCAAGGAACGCGTGGGGGCCGCGTGCGTGCGTGCCGCTCAACACCGAACCGGAGATCACCCGGTTTTCATCATCCGCCAGTTCGCCGGCTAGCAGTTCATCGAGGCTGGCGCCGAGACAGGTTGGAACCAGCCGCGGCTGTTTCACCTGCGGGCCGCCGAGCGCAATCACGCGTTCGCTGTACAGTTCGCCATCAAGGAACAGCTTGCCGATGGCGATGACTTCCTGATAGTTGAGATGCCAGACCTGTTTCGTCAGGCTGACGGGCTCAAGGAAGTGGATATGCGTACCCGCCAGCCCCGCCGGATGCGGGCCGCTAAATTGATTGAAGGTGACCTGCCCTGATGGATGACCGCCCAGCTTGCCGCCGCTGGCCTGACAGACGTGGACTTTACCGTCCGTCAGGCGCGTCAGCACCGTCAGACCGGCGTCAAAGGCTTCACGCTGGGCCAGGATAATCGGCTGCGGTTCAGCCGCCAGCGGGTTGGTATCGATAGCGGTGACGAAAATAGCCGCCGGTACGCTGCCCGGCACGGGGGTTTTGCTGAATGGACGGGTGCGAAACGCCGTCCACTGCCCGGATTCCAGCAGCTGTTGCTGCACGGTGTCTCGCGGTAAATCGTTAAGATCGTCTAATGCAAAACGGGTAAACGACACGGCATCAGTATTGCCGTCGACGTCAATCACCACCGATTGCAGCACCCGGCGCTCGCCGCGATGAATGGCGCTGACCACCCCGCTGGCAGGCGCGGTAAAACGCACCCCGGGGTTCTTTTTGTCTTCGAACAGCAACTGGCCTTTTTGTACCCGGTCGCCTTCGCTCACCGCCATCGAGGGACGCATTCCGACGTACTCCTCGCCTAACAGAGCGACGCGCTTTACCGCAGGCCGGGAAGAGATCTGCTGTAATGGCATGCCAGCTATGGGCAAATCCAGCCCTTTCGTGATTTTAATCATATCGTTAGCAGGTATCCGTAACCTAAACCCCGGCACCAGACCGAGGCCAGCATCATTGATGGAATATCAGAATAAGAAAGGAATTATGGCGCCACGGGGGCACAAGACGGGAGAGAAGCATCCTTTCTTACCCTGGTCATAAACGGCGAGAGTGTAACATTTTGTGAGTAGCAACAGTAGGAAAAGCGCCAATAAGTGCTTCTAAAATGCGAGCTATTGCGCAAAGTTCTCACTGCGCTTTGCGAGAATATTCGC
>CABUCP010000062.1 GCA_902490055.1 uncultured Klebsiella sp.
CGGAGATACCAGTAGCTGATCGAGTGTGCCTTGTTCGCGCTCGCGGGCGACCGACAGCGAAGTGACGATCATCACCCCGATGGTGGTGATCATGGCGATGAGCGATGGCACGACGAACCACTTATAGTCCAGATTCGGGTTGTACCAGTTCCGTACCACCAGTTCGCTGTTGTTCGGCTTCGCTTTGCCCTCCAGTAGCTCCTGCTGATAGTTTTTAACGATTTGCTGCAGATAGTTGGCGGCGATTTGCGCGCTGTTGGAGTTGCGCCCATCGAGCAGCAGCTGCAGCGGGGCGGTTTGATAGTTATCGAGGTTACGTGAGAAATCCGCCGGGAAGCGAACCAGCAGCAGCGCTTTTTGTTCGTCGATGGTCGGCTGGATCTCCTGCGGGCTTTTCAGCAGCAGGACGTGGGTAAAGGCTTTGGCGCGGGCGAAGCGCTGGGTGAGCTCCACCGCATGGCGGCCGCTATCTTCGTTATAGATGGCGATGGTGGCGTTGGTGACCTCAAGCGTTGCGGCAAACGGAAACAGCAGTACCTGGATCAGCACCGGCATGATCAAAATCGCCCGCGTCTGCGGTTCACGCAGCAGCGACTGTAGCTCTTTACGGATTAACGTCCATAAACGATGAAACATAGAACCTTCCTCATATCGGGCCCGGGCGACCGAAACTTACCGTAGGCCCGGTAAGCGTAGCGCCACCGGGCAAATACGAGCGCCGGAGTTAATCCAGGCGCCGTTTGGTTTTCAGCCACGTCAGGCCGATAAACATCACCGCCGAAGCAATCAAGAACAGCACGTTCACCAGCAGCACCACCGGAATATTCCCCGCCAGAAAAAGGCTCTGCAGGGTGCTAACGAAATAGCGAGCCGGGATCACATAGGTCACCGCGCGGATCACCGCCGGCATGCTGTCTATCTGGAAAATAAACCCTGACAGCATAATTGACGGCAGGAAGGCGGCATTCAGCGCCACCTGGGCGGCGTTAAACTGGTTGCGGGTGATGGTCGAAATCAGTAGCCCCATGCCGAGGGTGCTGAGCAAAAACAGGCTGGTGATAACAAACAGAATCAATAGCGAACCGCGGTAAGGCACGCCGAGAATAAACACCGCCACCAGCATACATAGCAGCATCGCCAGCATGCCGAGGAAGTAGTAGGGGATAAGCTTGCACAACAGCAGCTCAACGCGGGTGATTTCGGTCGACAGCAGCGCTTCCATTGTGCCGCGTTCCCACTCGCGCGCCACCACCAGTGAGGTCAGGATCGCGCCGACCACGGTCATGATGATGGTAATGGCGCCGGGGATAATAAAGTGCTGGCTGATGGCCGCCGGGTTAAACCAGTAGCGCATCTGCACGTCGATCAGCGGCTCAAAGGTTTCGCCACGGTCTTCCGCCCGCTGCTGCTGCCAGATTTGCCAAATCCCTTCCACGTAGCCCTGCGCGAAGTTAGCGGTATTGGGTTCGCTGCCGTCGGTAATCAGTTGGATCGGCGCATCGGCGCCGGGGCGCGCCATCTGGCGGTCGAAGTCGACCGGAATCACCACCATGGCGCGGATACGCCCGGCCTGCATCATTTGAATCAGCTGCTGGCGATTATCGCTGACCGTGGCGTCGATATAGGCCGAGCCGGTCATGGTATGGACAAAATCCAGCGCTTCTTCGCTGTGCTGTTCCAGCAATACGCCGACCCGCAGTTTGCTGGAGTCGAGATTAATGCCATAGCCGAAGATAAACAGCAGCAGCAGCGGGATCACCACCGCAATGAGCCAACTACTGGGATCGCGGACGATCTGCCGGGTCTCTTTCACGCACAGGGCGCGGACCCGTCGCCACGAGAGAACGCTATTGCTCATGGCCGTGCTCCTTATCCCATTGGTTAATCAGGGTAATAAACGCCTGTTCCATGGTGGGATCTTTCTGGCTATCATTAGCCGCCTGCGCCTTCAGAGCATCCGGCGTACCGCTGGCGATAAGCTTGCCGTGATAGACCAGCCCGATGCGGTCGCAATATTCCGCTTCATCCATAAAGTGGGTGGTGACCATCACCGTGACCCCTTTATCGACCATACTGTTGATATGCAACCAGAATTCTCGGCGAGTCAGCGGGTCGACGCCGGAGGTTGGCTCATCGAGAAACAGAATGTCCGGCTCATGCATCAGCGAACAGGCCAGCGCCAGGCGCTGCTTGTAGCCGAGCGGCAGTTCGTCGGCGGCGTGACGAGCGATGCTTTTCAGGCCGAAAGCGTCGCTCATGCGGGCGATTTTTTCATTCTGCGCCCGGCCTCGCAGGCCGTAAACGCCGGAGAAAAAGCGCAGGTTCTGCTCGACGCTGAGGTTGCCATACAGCGAAAATTTTTGCGCCATATAGCCCAGGTGCTGGCGCGCTTTACCGGAGCTGACTTTGAGGTCCATGCCGAGGACCTGCGCTTTGCCGGAGGTCGGCACCAGCAGGCCGCACATCATTTTAAAGGTTGTGGATTTGCCCGCGCCGTTAGGGCCGAGAAGGCCGAAAATCTCGCCGCGCTTAACCTGGAAATCCACGTGGTCGGTGGCGGCGAAATCGCCGAACTTTTTGGTCAGCGACTGCGCTTCAATTACCGTTTCGTCCGTGCTGCCGTCAACATGATGAATTATCGCGCCCAGCGGTGATTCGGCGGTCCCCGCGCCGCCTAACAGATCGATAAACGCATCCTCAAAGCGCGGGGCGGTTTCGGTGGTCTGCAGCGGCGGCATATCGCCATGCTGCTGTATTTCTGCAATATGTGCATCTTTATTGAGGATCAACCGCACCGATTTGCCCTGAATCACGCCATCGCTAACCTGCGGTAGCTTCAGCGCCCGCTGCAGCAGCCGGCGGTTATTTTCCTGCGGGCTGGAAACGAGGAAACTGCGCCCGGCCATGGTTTGCGTCAGCGCCGTCGGCTCGCCCTGATAGAGCAATTTTCCTTCGTTCATCAGCAGCACGTCGCGACACTGTTCGGCTTCATCAAGATAAGAGGTGCTCCACAGGATCAGCATGCCGTCGCCGGCCAGTTCGTGCACCATCTGCCACAGCTCACGGCGTGAGATAGGGTCTACGCCGACGCCGGGTTCATCAAGCAGCAGTACTCGTGGATCGCCGACCAGAGTGCAGGCGAGCCCCAGCTTTTGTTTCATGCCGCCGGAGAGTTTGCCCGCGAGGCGTTCGGTGAAGGGGCCCAACGAGGTGAACTCCAGCAGGCGGGCGAAAATTTTTTTACGCGCCTCGCCGGTGACGCTGCGCAAATCGGCGTAGAGCGTCAGGTTTTCCATCACCGTCAAATCTTCATACAGACCGAATTTTTGCGGCATATAGCCAAGCACCGCGTGCAGCGCGCTGTCGTCCTTCAGCGGGTCAAAGCCGATCACGCTGGCGTTGCCCTCATCGGGTTTGAGTAAACCGGCCAGCATCCGCATCAGCGTGGTTTTCCCGGCGCCGTCAGGGCCGACCAGCCCGGTCACATAGCCGGAGCGAATCGTGCAGTTCAGCGGCGCGACCGCGGGTCTCTCCATACCGGGAAAACGGCGACTCAGGCCGTTCAGGGTAATGACGTCCTTACTCATGTCCATTTCCGTTGCTGAAAGAGACGGTGACCGGCATTCCCTGACGCAGCGCGCCGTCGGCATCGGTTACGACGATGCGCAGACGATAGACGAGGTCGGTGCGCAGATCCGGGGTTTCAACGGTTTTCGGCGTGAATTCGGCGCTTGGCGAAACAAAGCCAATTTTACCGTGATAGGGCTTGTCCGGGCGGCTATCGGTATACAGCAACACTTCGCGCCCCGGCTGCGCCTGGCCAAGGTTCTTTTCGTCAACGTAGGCGCGCACCCAAACCGGATGGGTTAACGACAGCGTCAGAACGGTGCCGCCGGCGCTCAGCATGGTGCCGGGCTCGACGGCGCGGGTCATCAGCGTGCCGTCGGAAGGCGCGGTCAGAATGGTATCGTGGAGATCCAGTTTGGCCTGCGCCAGAGCGGCCTGCGCCTGTTCGAGGCTGGCTTTCGCCTGGGCTATTTCCTGCGGGCGGTTACCGGCGCGGTACTGACGCAGTTTATCCTGCGCCGATTTTAGGGTCGCCTGCGCCTGATCGCGTGAAGAACGCGCGTTTTCAAGATCGTTGGCGGAAATGGCGCTACTGGCGCGCAGCCCAAGTTGGCGTTGGTAAAAATTCTGCGCATAGTCATAGGCGGCCTGGGCCTGATTAACCGCCGCCGCCGCCTGAGCTATCTCTTCGGCGCGGTAGCCCGCCATCATCAGGTCGTACTGCGCCTGTGCGGTGGAGACGTTGGCCTGCGCCTGCTGCAGCGCGTTTTCATACGGCGCGCGGTCGAGCTCGCCGAGCGTTTGTCCGCGCTGAATTTCATCGCCTTCGTCCACGTTTAATGTCGCCAGCCGCCCGCCGACGCGGAAACTCATATTCACGGTGCGAATATCAACGTTGCCGTAGAGGGTCAACTCCTTTTGTTGGCTATTCTGATACCACCACCAGCCGCCGCCGATCAGGGCGACAAGGATGACAACCAACAGAACGACGATGACGGGTTTTTTCATGATCCCAGGCTCCTTTGCGCTAACCCTTGCAGAATGAAATCGATATGACAGGTAATGACCTGAAAAATTTGCTCAGTCTTTTGTTGATCGAACTGCGTCCAGCCGGTACGCAGTAAAATGGTCTCTCGCCCAAGACGGAAGGCCAGCACCTCGCCGAGCAGGGCGTGGGTGTGCAGAATCATCTGCGTATCGTCGGCGTCGCACTCGGTCCAGGCGGCGATGAGCCGGGTCAAATAGCAGTGTAGCGGAGCGATGACCTGCTGATGAATAAGCTGATAGGCCGAGGTGGGCGACAGCTGCTCGCGCGAGATGAATTTGCTCAGGTTTACCGTATCGTCCTGAGTCAGCAGCAGGACCATGTTGCGGCAGGCGTGAAGAATCAGTTCACGCAGGGCGGGCTTATCCGGTTTCGCTTGCGCCAGCAGGGCCTCAGCCGCTTCGGCGTGCGGGCGGAAATTCTCACCGATGAAATCGGCAATCCACTGGGCGCAGGCGAGATATAAATCGTCTTTTGAACCGAAATAATAGGTGATGGCGGCGATATTTTGCCCGGCCTGGGCGGCGATATCGCGGGTGGTGGCGTGCAGGCCGTATTCGCCAAACTGCGCGATGGCGGCGGCGATAAGCTGGCTTTTCGCCAGTTCGCCTTTGCTGGTGACGGAAGTGGTGTTCATCGCGCCCTTAAAAAATTAATCAATCGATTGATTAAGAATATGACCGATTCGCATATCTGTCCAGAATGATGAATACTGAAGATAACGCCGCGCGGGCGAGCATTATTTTGCCGCTAAATCCTTCGGGGATATTTTATGCGGTTCGTCACAAAATCTGCTAAACTGCGCCCCTTCATGGCATTGTGGTTTTTGCCATCTCTATCGCAATAATCTCCCTGAAAACTACGCCCTTAAACGGGCCGGGGCGGTTCGGAGTTGTTATGTCTTTTGATTCCCTTGGCCTGAATCCCGATATCCTGCGCGCCGTCGCCGAGCAGGGCTACGTTGAGCCGACCCCTATCCAGCAGAAGGCGATCCCGGCTGTACTGCAGGGCCGCGACCTGATGGCCAGCGCCCAGACCGGTACCGGTAAGACCGCTGGTTTTACGCTGCCGCTGCTGCAACGTCTGATTCAGAACGAGCCGCACGCGAAGGGGCGACGCCCGGTTCGCGCGCTGATCCTGACGCCGACCCGCGAGCTGGCGGCGCAGGTGGGCGAGAACGTCCGCGACTACAGCAAGTATCTGAATATCCGCTCGCTGGTCGTTTTCGGCGGCGTAAGCATTAATCCGCAGATGATGAAACTGCGCGGCGGCGTCGATATCCTCGTCGCCACCCCGGGCCGTCTGCTGGACCTCGAACATCAGAATGCGGTTAGCCTCGATAAAGTTGAAGTGCTGATTCTGGATGAAGCCGACCGTATGCTGGACATGGGCTTTATCCATGATATTCGCCGCGTGCTGGCTAAACTGCCGTCGCGCCGCCAGAACCTGCTGTTCTCCGCCACTTTCTCCGACGAGATTAAAGCGCTGGCGGAAAAGCTGCTGCACAACCCGCTGGAAGTCGAAGTGGCGCGTCGTAATACCGCTTCCGAGCAGATCACCCAGCACGTCCACTTTGTCGATAAGAAACGCAAGCGCGAGCTGCTGTCGCAGATGATCGGCGAAGGCAACTGGCAGCAGGTGCTGGTCTTTACTCGTACCAAGCACGGCGCGAACCATTTAGCCGAGCAGCTGAATAAAGACGGTATCCGCAGCGCCGCTATCCACGGAAATAAGAGCCAGGGGGCGCGTACCCGCGCGCTGGCCGACTTTAAATCCGGCGGCATTCGCGTGCTGGTAGCGACCGATATCGCCGCCCGCGGCCTTGATATTGAAGAGCTGCCGCACGTGGTGAACTACGAGCTGCCGAACGTGCCGGAAGATTATGTCCACCGTATCGGTCGTACCGGCCGCGCGGCGGCGACCGGCGAAGCGCTGTCGCTGGTATGCGTTGATGAACACAAGCTGCTGCGCGATATTGAACGCTTGCTGAAAAAAGAGATCCCACGGATTGCTATTGCCGGCTATGAGCCGGATCCGTCAATTAAAGCGGAGCCGATTCAAAACGGCCGTCAGCAGCGTAGCGGCGGTGGCCGTGGTCAGGGTCAGGGCCGCAGCGGTCAGGGCCAAAACCAGGGTCGTAGCCAGCAGGCTGCGCCGCGCCGTCAGGATGGCGAAGCGCCGAAGCCGCGCGCCCAGGACGGTAAACCGCCGCGCCGTCGTCGCCCGCGTAAACCTGCCGGCGAGTAATACGCTGATACCTGGGCTGCGGCAGCGCGTCCAGGCTCAAAACGGCCCGTCTGTCCGCTTGCGCGGCGGCGGGCCGTTCTTTTTGCTTTTTGCATCGCGTTTTATCGAGCACGCTTCCACACTCAGTAGAAAGCAATACCTCCGGGCCGCTAAAAATGGCACAATAGTGGCTGTTTATACAGTATTCAGGTTTTCTCATGGCTTTGACCGCTGCGCTAAAAGCGCAAATCGCCGCCTGGTATAAGGCGCTTCAGGAACAGATCCCGGACTTTATCCCCCGAGCCCCGCAGCGGCAGATGATTGCCGATGTGGCGAAAACGCTCGCGGGGGAAGAGGGGCGGCATCTGGCTATCGAAGCCCCGACCGGCGTCGGTAAAACGCTGTCATACCTTATCCCCGGGATCGCCATCGCTCGAGAAGAACAAAAAACGCTGGTGGTCAGCACCGCCAACGTCGCTTTGCAGGATCAAATCTACAGTAAAGATCTGCCGCTGCTGCGTAAGATCATTCCCGACCTGCGCTTTACCGCCGCCTTTGGCCGCGGGCGCTACGTTTGCCCGCGTAATCTGACGGCGCTGGCCAGCACCGAGGCGACGCAGCAGGACCTGCTGGCGTTCCTTGATGACGATTTGACGCCGAAAAACCAGGCCGAACAAAAGCTGTGCGCGACGCTGAAAACCGATCTCGACGGCTATAAATGGGATGGCCTGCGCGACCATACCGATAAGCCCATTGATGATGCCCTGTGGGGGCGTTTGAGCACCGATAAAGCCAGCTGTCTTAACCGTAACTGCCACTATTATCGTGAATGCCCATTCTTCGTCGCGCGACGGGAAATTCAGGAGGCGGAAGTGGTGGTGGCCAACCATGCGTTGGTGATGGCGGCGATGGAGAGCGAAGCGGTGCTGCCGGAGCCGAAAAACCTGCTGCTGGTGCTCGACGAAGGCCATCATCTGCCGGATGTCGCCCGCGACGCCTTAGAGATGAGCGCTGAGATAACCGCCCCCTGGTATCGGCTGCAGCTGGATCTGTTCAGCAAACTTGTGGCGACCTGCATGGAGCAGTTTCGTCCGAAGACGACGCCGCCGCTGGCTAACCCCGAGCGTCTCAACGAACACTGTGAAGAGCTCTATGAGCTTATCGCCTCGCTGAACAATATTCTCAATCTCTATATGCCTGCAGCTCAGGAGGCGGAACATCGTTTCCCGATGGGCGAACTACCGCAGGAGGTGATGGAAATTTGCCAGCGGCTGGCGAAGCTCACCGAAATGCTACGCGGGCTGGCGGAGCTGTTCCTGAACGACCTCAGCGAAAAGACCGGCAGCCACGATGTGGTGCGTTTGCATCGTATTCTGCTGCAGATGAACCGGGCGCTCGGTATGTTTGAAAGCCAGAGCAAGCTGTGGCGGCTGGCGTCGCTGGCGCAGTCCTCCGGCGCGCCGGTAACCAAATGGGCGACCCGCGATGTCCGCGACGGCCAGATACATGTCTGGTTCCACTGCGTCGGTATCCGCGTCAGCGATCAGCTCGAACGCCTGCTGTGGCGCAGCGTGCCGCATATTGTCGTTACCTCGGCGACCCTGCGTTCGTTGAACAGCTTCTCGCGTCTGCAGGAGATGAGCGGGCTGAAAGAGAAAGCCGGCGATCGTTTTGTGGCGCTGGATTCCCCGTTTAATCACGTCGAGCAGGGGAAAATTATTATTCCCCAGATGCGCTATGAACCGACGATTGATAACGAAGAGCAGCATATTGCCGAAATGGCGGCCTTTTTCCGCGAGCAGGTCGAGAGCAAAAAGCATCCGGGGATGCTGGTGCTGTTTGCCAGCGGACGGGCGATGCAGCGATTCCTTGAGCATGTTACCGATCTGCGCTTACTGCTGCTGGTTCAGGGCGACCAACCGCGTTATCGGCTGGTGGAGCTGCATCGTAAGCGCATTGAAGGCGGCGAGCGCAGCGTGCTGGTCGGCCTGCAGTCCTTCGCCGAAGGGCTGGATTTAAAAGGCGAGCTGCTAAGCCAGGTCCATATCCATAAAATCGCCTTCCCGCCAATCGACAGCCCGGTGGTGATTACCGAAGGCGAGTGGCTGAAAAGCCTGAACCGCTATCCCTTTGAGGTGCAAAGCCTGCCGAGCGCCTCTTTTAACCTGATTCAGCAGGTTGGGCGCCTGATCCGTAGCCATCAGTGCTGGGGCGAAGTCGTTATTTACGACAAACGGCTGCTGACCAAAAACTACGGCGCGCGCTTGTTAAATGCGCTACCGGTATTTCCTATAGAGCAGCCGGGCGTTCCCGAGGTTATAGTAAAAAGCAAAGCAAAACAGACGCGTCGCCGACGCCGCTAAGCGGTCCGGTCGGCAAAGCATACCGCTGGAGGGAGCAAGTCGATGGATTACACCAAAATCATCAAAGAAGTCGGGCGTGGAAAGAATCACGCTCGCGATCTGGATCGGGAAACGGCCCGCGCGCTGTATACGCGGATGTTAAACGGCGAAGTCGGCGATCTGGAACTGGGGGCGATCCTCATCGCGCTGCGTATCAAGGGCGAAGGCGAAGCGGAAATGCAGGGCTTCTATGAGGCGATGCAGCTACAGACGATCCGCCTGACGCCGCCGGTTGCTAAACCGATGCCTATCGTCATTCCCAGCTATAACGGCGCGCGCAAACAGGCCAACCTGACGCCGCTGCTGGCGGTGCTGTTGCATAAAATGGGCTTTCCGGTGGTGGTGCACGGCGTCAGCCATGACCCCACTCGCGTCCTGACGGAAACCATCTTTGAGCTCATGGGGATCCCGGCGACGATCCATGCCGGGCAGGCTCAGGCGCGCCTCGACGGCCATGAACCCGTCTATATTCCGATTGGCGCACTGTGTCCGCCGCTGGAAAAGCAGCTGGCGCTGCGCTGGCGGATGGGGGTGCGTAACAGCGCACATACCCTGGCTAAGCTGGCGACGCCATTTGCCGAAGATACCGCGCTGCGTCTGTCGAGCGTCTCGCATCCGGAATACGTCGATAAGGTCGCGAAGTTCTTTACTGAAATCGGCGGTCGCGCGCTATTGATGCACGGTACCGAAGGTGAGGTTTACGCCAATCCGCAGCGTTGTCCGCAAATCAATCTCATTGATGCGGCGGGGACGCGAGCGCTGCATGAGCGAGCCGATGAAAGCCAGCAGGACAAGGTGGCGCTGCCGGAATCTAAAGATCCCGAAGTTACCGCGCGCTGGATTGAGCGCTGCGTGAGCGGCAGCGAGCCTATCCCGCAGTCGCTGAAAATTCAGCTGGCATGCTGCCTGGAGGCGACCGGTCAGGCGAATTCGCTCGCCAATGGGTTGGCGCAGGTTGCTGAACGCTGGTAAATGGGTAAAAAAAAGCCCGTCCGGTGGCTCGGACGGGCAAATAAGGGTATTTAAAGGTTTTTTCAGGGTTAATTCAGTGGCATTTCAGGGTATTGCTGCGATTACTTATAGATAACCGCGGTACCGCTAACTTTGTTGTTAGTGTTAGCGGAGGTGATGCTGTAGCCGGTTGCGCCAGCAGCATCTGCTTTAGCAGCCAGTTTGGCTTCCAGACCATCCAGCGTCGTTGCGCCTTCAGCGGAAACAACACCGATTTTGTTCATGCTTTCTGCCTGTGACGGGGTTACCGGTTGAGCGGCGAATGCGCCGAAGGACAGAGCGGAAAGGGCGATAGCAGCGGCAGCGTATTTGATATTTTTCATGATTAATTTCT
>CABUCP010000063.1 GCA_902490055.1 uncultured Klebsiella sp.
CATGATGGCGTTACCCATTATCGTCGCCGTGCTACTGCTGTTCGTCCCGGTGCCTGAAGGGTTACCGCCTTTCGCCTGGCACTACTTTGCTATCTTCGTCGGGGTGATCGTCGGCCTGATCTTCGAACCGCTGCCGGGCGCCGTGATTGGGATTACCGGGGTAGTGGTCATTGCTTTATGCAGCCAGTGGCTGCTGTTCAGCCCGGAGCAGATGGCGGCGCCGAGCTTTAAGCTCGCCGGCGCGTCATTTAAATGGGCGGTAAGCGGCTTCGGCAACTCCACCGTGTGGCTCATCTTCGGCGCCTTCATGTTTGCCGCCGGCTACGATAAAACGCAGTTCGGTCGCCGCCTGGCGCTGATTCTGGTGAAATATCTTGGTCGCCGCAGTCTGACGCTGGGCTACGCCATTACCTTCGCCGACCTGCTGCTGGCGCCGTTTACGCCATCTAACACCGCGCGTAGCGGCGGGACCATCTATCCCATTATCGCCAACCTGCCGCCGCTGTACGGTTCTAAACCGAACGATCCCAGCGCGCGCCGCATCGGTTCCTACCTGATGTGGGTGGCGATTACCGCCGCCTGTATCACCAGCTCCATGTTCCTGTCGGCGCTAGCGCCGAACCTGCTGGCGCTGGCGCTGGTAAAAAGCATCGTCGGTATCAACATCTCCTGGGGTACCTGGTTTATCGCCTTCCTGCCGTTGGGCATCCTGTTAATTCTGGCGATGCCGCTGCTGGCGTACTGGTTCTACCCGCCGGAAGTCAAAGTGAATAATGAAGTGCCGCTGTGGGCCGCTCGCGAGCTGGAGAAACTGGGTAAACTGTCGCGCAATGAAATCCTGCTGCTGGTGTTTGTTTGCTTCGCGCTGATGATGTGGATCTTCGCCGCCGACTGGATTGAACCGGCGCTGGCTGCCCTGCTGGTTATCGTGCTGATGCTGTGGACCGGCGTGCTGTCCTGGAGCGATATCACCAATAACAAAGCGGCATGGAATACCTTTGTCTGGTTCGCCACCCTGGTCGCGCTGGCCGATGGCCTCTCCTCTACCGGCTTTATCGCCTGGCTGGGCAAAGAAGGCGGCGCGCTGATGAGCGGTATTTCTCCGGGAGTCGCGACCATCGTACTGCTGCTGGCCTTCTATCTGCTGCACTATCTGTTCGCCAGCACCACCGCGCACACCACCGCGCTGCTGCCGGCAATGCTGACCATTGCCTCGACTATCCCGGGAATGAATATGGAAGTGTTCGTTCTGCTGATGGTGACCTCGCTGGGCGTGATGGGCATCATCACCCCGTACGGCACCGGTCCGAGCCCGATTTACTACGGTAGCGGCTACCTGCCGACCAAAGATTACTGGCGCCTCGGCACCATCTTCGGCGCCATCTTCCTGGCCGCCCTGCTGCTGATTGGCTATCCGTGGATGTCCATGATGTTCTGATTCATAACCGCCGGGGGCTAACACCCGGCGGTTTTTATCTTTATGGAGTATGTGAATATGTCGACGAAACCCTTTGTTTATCAAGACCCATTCCCGCTGGCGCATGACGATACCGAATACTATCTGCTCAGCAAAGAGCACGTCTGCGTCACCGAATTCGATGGCCAGGAAGTATTGAAGGTTGAACCGCAGGCGTTAACTCTACTGGCGCAGCAGGCCTTCCACGACGCCGCCTTTATGCTGCGCGTCTCGCATCAGCAGCAGGTCGCGGCCATTCTGCTCGACCCGCAGGCCAGCGAAAACGACAAATACGTGGCGCTGCAGTTCCTGCGTAATTCCGAAATCGCCGCCAAAGGCGTGCTGCCAACCTGCCAGGATACCGGCACCGCCATCATCATGGGTAAAAAAGGCCAGCGCGTATGGACCGGCGGCGGCGATGAAGCCGCGCTGGCACAGGGCGTCTATAACACCTATACCGAAGACAACCTGCGTTACTCACAGAACGCGCCGCTGGATATGTATAAAGAGGTCAACACCGGCACCAACCTGCCGGCGCAGATCGATCTCTACAGCGTCGACGGCGATGAGTATAAGTTCCTGTGCATGGCGAAAGGCGGCGGTTCTGCCAATAAAACCTATTTGTATCAGGAAACCAAAGCGCTGATCACCCCGGCGAAGCTGAAAAACTATCTCGTCGAGAAGATGCGTACTCTCGGCACCGCAGCCTGCCCGCCGTACCATATCGCCTTTGTCATCGGCGGCACCTCAGCAGAAGCCACGCTGAAAACCGTTAAGCTGGCCTCCGCTCGCTACTATGACAGCCTGCCAACCGAAGGTAATGAGCACGGTCAGGCATTCCGCGATGTGCAACTGGAGCAAGAGCTGCTGCAGGAAGCGCAAAATCTCGGCCTCGGCGCGCAGTTTGGCGGGAAATACTTCGCCCACGATATCCGCGTGATCCGCCTGCCGCGCCACGGCGCCTCCTGCCCGATCGGCATGGGCGTCTCCTGCTCCGCCGACCGTAATATCAAAGCCAAAATCAACCGCGACGGGATCTGGATTGAGAAACTGGAAAGCAATCCGGGCAAATACATCCCTGAACATCTGCGCCAGCAGGGCGAAGGCAATGTGGTAAGCATCAACCTGAATCAGCCGATGAGCGAGATTCTGGCGCAGCTGTCGGCGCACCCGGTCTCTACCCGCCTGAGCCTCAACGGCACCATCATCGTGGCTCGCGATATTGCCCACGCCAAGCTGAAAGAGCTTATCGATAACGGCGAAGCGCTACCGCAGTACGTCAAAGATCACCCTATCTACTACGCTGGCCCGGCAAAAACGCCGGCAGGTTATGCTTCAGGTTCGCTCGGCCCGACCACCGCTGGCCGTATGGACTCCTACGTCGATCTGCTGCAGTCGCACGGCGCCAGCATGGTGATGCTGGCGAAGGGCAACCGTAGCCAGCAGGTGACCGATGCCTGCCATAAACACGGGGGATTCTACCTCGGCAGTATTGGCGGCCCGGCGGCGGTACTCGCGCAGCAGAGCATTAAGAGCCTCGAGTGCGTGGCTTATCCGGAGCTGGGAATGGAAGCCATCTGGAAAATTGAAGTCGAAGATTTCCCGGCGTTTATTCTCGTTGATGATAAAGGTAACGATTTCTTCCAGCAGATCCAAAATCAGCAGTGCGCCGGTTGTCAACAGCACGGCTAATCCCCTCCGCGCCCGGCGGCTCATCGTCGGGCGTTTTCTCCCCCTTTATTCTTGAATTCACCTGCCGCTGAACTATGCTCAATCCAGCAGACGATCGTTGTTTGACCGGCTGAAAAATAACAATAAATTTCCCTCTCTGGTATCGCATATGAACAGGATTCAGGCGTTATTAACGGCGTGTTTTCTGCTATGGCTGGCTTTCCCGCTTTCGGCGGCGGAACCGCGCCAGCAGCCCACCGCCCGCGAGCAGGCGCGAACCGTCGCCATCTTCCATCAACCCATCGTTATGCTGCAGGCCACCTTCGGCCAGACGACGCCGGAAGAGCGCGTGCTGCGGATCCGTAATACCTTGCGCGCTTTCAGCGAAGCCGACATCAGCCAGCCGCTGCAGGTGGTGCCTGTCACCCGCTACCACCAGCCGGGACGTTTGTTCCTGATGAACGGCAAACCTATCATGTTGCTGAGCCAGGCAGACCTCGATGAAGGCGACGATCTGACGTTGGATCAGGCGGCGCAGCGCGTTCTTGCCCGTATGGAGGCGCAACGTACCGCGCTACGCGAGCAGTTCAATACGCGCTATCTGTTATTGGCGGCGGCAAAGACCGCGGCCGCCGCGCTGGTACTGGCGCTGGCCTGCTACCTGGCGTTTCGCTCATGGCGACGAGTGCGTCGTTTTTTCCATCTGCGGATCCTCGAAAAGCGCAGCGTCATTCCGCATCCCTGGCGACGCTTTCTCGGTAACGTTGAGAGCCGGCTTTATGCCCTGCTGATGGCGTTGCTGGGGCTGCTGGCGGTTTATGCATGGCTGAGCTGGGTTTTCAGCCTGTTTCCCTGGACCCGGGTATGGGGCGAGTCGCTCGGCGAATGGTCGGTTGGTGTGCTCCGCGACATTTCGCTGTCTATCGTTTCGGCGCTGCCGGGGCTGCTGATCGTGCTGCTCATCTTTCTCATTACCTGGTTTATCATCCGCCTGATTAAGGTCCTGCTTGATCAAGTTGCCGCCGGGCGGGTACAAATACCCGGTCTGCATCCGGAAACCGTTGGCGCCACGCGCAAGCTGATTTCAGTCGTGATTTGGTTGTTTGCCCTCTCCGCCGCCTATCCTTTCCTGCCCGGCGCAAATTCGCTGGCCTTCAAAGGGATAAGCGTTTTCTTCGGTCTGATGCTGACGCTGGGCTCCGCCGGGGTGATGAATCACGCGATGAGCGGGCTAGTGCTGATCTATTCGCGCGCGCTGCACAAGGGCGACTGGATCCGCATCGCTGATAACGAGGGCCAGGTGAGCGAAATCGGCATGCTGGCGACCAAGATCCTGACCCGTGAAAACTATATCGTCACCGTGCCTAACGCGGTGGTGGTCAGCGGCAAAATCACCAACCTCAGCGCCAACGACCCGCAGCAGGGAATTAACCTCACCACCGGCGTGACTATTGGCTACGATACGCCGTGGCGGCAGGTGCAAGCGATGCTGGAGCTGGCGGCCCACCGCGCTCAGGGAGTCGATCATCAGGTAGCGCCGATTGTTCGCAAGCTGGGATTACTCGACTGGTATACGTCATACGAGCTGCAGGTGCGGCTGTTGCCGGAAACAACGCTGCCCGAGGGGCGTAACGCGCTGCACAGCAGTATTATTGATGTGTTTAATGAATTTGGCGTACAGATTATGTCGCCGAATTTTGTGATGCAGCCGAAAGGCGCGGTGGTGGTCGCCAAAGAGGATTGGTATACCGCTCCGGCCGCTGCGCCGCAGAAAGGCGACAGATAACGTCATCCTACGCCGACGCAGCGTCATCAGGCAATGCCGGATGGCGCTGCGCTTATCCGGCCTACGATCCGTTCAGCCTGCCATTAATTTATTCCCCATGCTGGCTGCAACTGCCGGTGTTGGTGGCCTCAAAATCGCTGAGACGTTCCCGGAAGGCCGGGGCAGCCCGCATGGATGCGGGCTGAGGGCCGTGATTTGCAGGGACGCTGCCTCGGCCCGACCCGAAGCCTGCAGGGATAAGTCGAAGGCACCACGAAGTGGCGATTTTGGCGGCCAGAGCCCGGGGGTACAGGGGGCGGCGGCGACTGGCCGCCCCCTGTGCGCTCCCTGCGCCATGGAAAACATATTGCAGAAGAATTAACCGGGAGCGCAAGATGCTCTGGAGCGAAACGGGATAAACGCTTTTCTCAAGCTAAAAAGTTGCCAACGATAACAGTATCAACAACCGCATCGACAACAAATCAGCGCCGCGAAGCGGTTCCCCCCTACGCCTGCGCGGCGTCGATTTCGGCGAACACCTGCTGCGCGAGGTGCAGCGTGGCGTTTGCCGCCGGCAACCCGCAATAGAGCGCGGAATGCATAATCAGCTCTTTCAGCTCATCACGGGTCACGCCATTATTAAACGCGGCGCGTAGATGCATTTTCAGCTCCGCCTCGCGGTTGAGCGCAATCAACATCGCGATGGTTATCATGCTGCGAGTATGGTGATCGAGACCGGGTCGCGTCCAGGTTTCGCCCCAGGCATAGCGAGTGATGAAATCCTGAAACTCCTCATTCAGCGGCGTCAGATTTTGCAAGGTGCGGTCGACGTGGGCGTCGCCCAGCACCTTACGGCGCACGTCCATTCCTTGTTGAAAACGCTGCTTATCCTCCATGACGTTCCCCCGCGAAAAAACCGATGAGCGCGGCGGTGAATGATTTCGGCGCTTCAATGTTCGACAGATGTGACGCGTTCAGCACAACCACCTGTGAATTGGGGATCTGCTGATGCAGGAAGTTCGCGTCGCCGACCGTTGTGACAGGGTCACTTTCCCCGGCAATAATTAGCGTCGGGATGGTGATTTGCCCGACTTCCGCCCGCAGGTCTGCCGCTGCCAAAGCTTCACAGCAGGCAGCGTAGCCTTCGGTATCGCTGTGGGTCAGCTGATGACACAATGCTTCCACCACCTCCGGCGCGCGCTGGCGAAAATTATCACTGAACCAACGATCCGCTGCGCCGGCGGCAACCACATCCATCCCTTCCTGACGCACCGCGCGAGCGCGGGAAAGCCAGCTCGACTGATCGCCAATCCGCGCCGCGGTATTGGCCACCGCCACCGCGTAAAAACGCTCCGGCGCAAAACGCGCTAACCATAATCCGGTCAGGCCGCCCATCGAAATTCCGCAAAACAGAGCCTTGCTAATATTGAGATGATCGAGCAGCGCAATCACATCTTCGCCCAGTTGCGCCAGCGTCACCTTGCCATTTTTCGTCGTTTTGCCGTGGCCATGGGTGTCATAACGCAGCACGCGAAAGCGCTCCGTCAGGGCCGCTATCTGCGGCTGCCACATTGCGCGGGTGGTGCCCAGCGAGTTTGACAGGACGATAACCGGCGCGCCTTCCGGGCCGTCGAGCTGATAATCAAGGTTCATGACGTTGCTCCTGATAACGCGCCAGCACCTGGCGCACAAAGAGTTCGGCGCTACCGGTTGCCGTTGCCGGATCCAGTAGCGCGGTTAAGCGTTCGCGAGAAAGATACTGACTGACCTGCGGGTCGGCCGCCAGCAAGTCGATAAGCAGGGAGTTTTGATCCAGCGCCTGGCGACAGAGCGCTTCAACATGATGGTGCGCCTCGGCTTTGCCAATAAATTCGGCCAATGCCAGCGTGACCGCCTCGGCCATAATCAGCCCATGGGTAATGTCGAGGTCGGCGCGCATCTTGTGCGGGAAGACCTGCATCTCGCGCACCAGCGCGTCGCTTTGCGCCAGCGCCCCGCCCACCAGCATAATCAGTTCCGGCAGCGTTTCCCATTCCGCCTGCCAGCCGCCGAGCGCACGTTCATGCTGCTGGATTTGACCTGCGTAGAGGGTGGCGACCAGCCCAGGCGTGCGCTGCGCCGCAGTTAAAATCGCCGCGCAGGAGACCGGATTGCGCTTGTGCGGCATGGTCGAGGAGCCGCCGCGCCCTTCCGCCACCGGTTCACCCACCTCCGCCACCTCTGTTTGCATCAGCAACGCAAAGTCGTTGGCGAATTTACCTAAGGTGCCGCAGACCCCGGCGTACCAGGCGCCGACTTCGAGGAAACGGTCGCGCTGGCTATGCCAGGGCGTATCCGGCAGCTGCAGACCGAGCGTTTGCGCCAGCGCCTGCGCCACCTGCGGCGCCTGTTGCTTTAATGAATCCAGGGTGCCTGCCGCGCCGCCAAACTGCAGCGCCAGCACCCGCGGGCGCATTTCCGCCAGCCGCTGCTGCCAGCGCAATAGCGCATCCAGGGTCCCCGCCAGCTTAAGACCAAAGGTCACCGGCAGCGCATGCTGCATCCAGGTACGCCCCGGCATCACGGTATGATGATAGCGCTGCGCCTGTGCGGCAAACGCGTCAATCAGGCTTTGTAGCAGGGTATCCGTCGCCGCCAGCGCGCCGCGCAGTTGCAGGACAAAACCGCTATCGATAGCATCCTGACTAGTGGCGCCCCAGTGGACATAGCGGGCAGCCTGCGGATCGGTCGCGTTCACCCGCGCGGTCAGTTGTTTCACCAACGGGATAGCCAAATTACCGGCGCCAGCCGCCGCTTGACCCAACGCATTAAAGTCGATCTGCGCGTGTTGGCAGGCGTTGACGATTGGCGACACCGCCGCCTGCGGCACCATCCCGCAGGCCGCCTGGGCCTGCGCCAGCGCGGCCTCGAAATCCAGCATGCCCTGTACCCGCTGCGCATCGCTAAACCACTCGGTTAGCGGACTGCTGCACAACA
Organism: uncultured Klebsiella sp.; assembly: GCA_902490055.1. Classification (GTDB taxonomy): domain Bacteria; phylum Pseudomonadota; class Gammaproteobacteria; order Enterobacterales; family Enterobacteriaceae; genus Klebsiella. The sequence continues at coordinate 7,869 of CABUCP010000063.1, forward strand.
TGGGGGTCAACAAACTCATCGCTACTCCTTAAACGCGTTCAATAATCAGCGCAATCCCCTGGCCGACGCCGATACACATGGTGCACAGCGCATAGCGGCCGCCGGTACGCTTCAGCTGATAAGCGGCGGTCATCGCCAGACGCCCGCCAGAAGCGCCCAGCGGGTGGCCCAGCGCGATCGCGCCACCGTTAGGGTTGACGTGGGCGGCATCATCAGGCAAACCTAAATCGCGCGTCACCGCCAGCGCCTGTGCGGCAAACGCTTCATTCAATTCAATAACATCCATCTGCGCCAGCGTCAGGCCGGTTTGCGCCAGCACTTTACGCACCGCCGGCGCCGGGCCGAAGCCCATAATCCGCGGCGCCACGCCTGCCGTCGCCACACCGACAACCCGCGCCAGCGGCTGTAAATCATGCGCCGCCATGGCCTGTTCACTGGCCAATAACAGCGCACAGGCGCCGTCGTTAACCCCGGAGGCGTTACCGGCGGTGACGCTACCGTCACCGCGTACCACGCCGCGCAGCTTAGCCAGCGCGTCGAGTGAGGTGCTGCGCGGGTGTTCGTCGCGACTAAACAATAGCGGCTCGCCCTTACGCTGCGGGACGGAAACGGCGATCAGCTCATCGGCGAAACGGCCCGCCTCCTGCGCCGCGGCGGTGCGTAGTTGACTACGCAGCGCGAAAGCATCCTGGTCGGCGCGGGAAATAGCAAATTCATCGGCGACGTTTTCCGCGGTTTCCGGCATCGAATGCACACCGTACAGCGCTTTCATTTGCGGGTTGATAAAACGCCAGCCGATGGTCGTGTCTTCCATCTGCATCGCTCGGCTAAAGGCGCTCTCTGCCTTGCCCATCACAAACGGCGCGCGCGACATACTCTCCACGCCGCCGGCGATCATCAGTTGAGTTTCGCCGCTTTTAATCGCCCGTGCTGCGACGCCGATCGCATCGAGGCTGGAACCGCACAGACGGTTGAGGGTGCTACCGGGAACGCTCTGCGGCAGCCCGGCCAGCAGCAGCGCCATTCGCGCCACGTTACGGTTATCTTCTCCGGCCTGGTTGGCGCAGCCATAGATCACATCATCAATCAGCGCCGGATCGAGCCCCGAATTACGCTCCAGCAGCGCTTTCAGCGGCAGCGCCGCCAGATCGTCGGCGCGCATGCTGGATAATGCGCCGCCGAAGCGGCCAAACGGCGTACGCACCGCATCACAGATAAATGCCTGATTCATCATAGGTTCCTTACGCGCTTTCCGCCAGTTGTTCGAAGGTCAGCGCCACCGGAGTGATGCGCTGCAGTTCTTCAAAAGAGAGGCCGTTAAAAATTTCCCGCACCACCGGACCACCCGCGGTAATATCAATGACCGCCAGGTCGGTATAGATGCGGCTGACGCAGCCAACGCCGGTCAGCGGGTAGCTGCACTGTTCGACCAGTTTGCATTCGCCATCGCGGGTCAGGTGGTCCATCATCACAAACACCTGGCGCGCGCCAATGGCCAGATCCATCGCCCCGCCGACTGCCGGAATAGAGTCCGGCGCGCCGGTGCTCCAATTGGCGAGATCGCCGCTGGCCGAGACCTGATAAGCCCCCAGCACGCAGATATCGAGATGGCCGCCGCGCATCATGGCGAAGGAGTCGCCGTGATGGAAGAAACAGCCCCCCTGCAGCAGGGTCACATACTCTTTACCGGCATTGATCAGTTCCGCATCTTCTTCGCCGGGCTGCGGTTTTGGCCCCATGCCCAACAGGCCATTTTCACTGTGCAGGAACACTTCTTTATCGGCAGGTAGATAGTTGGCGATGCGGGTCGGTAACCCGATACCAAGGTTAACGTAAGCGCCTTCCGGAATATCGCGGGCCACGCGCTGGGCCATTTCGTCACGGGTGAGTTTTTGCATGTTCGGCTCCTCAGGCGCTTTGTGCGGCGGTCAGATTTTCCAGCGAGAAAACGCGCTGGACGAAAATCCCCGGAGTGATAATGTTTTCCGGGTCAAGTTCGCCTAACGCCACCAGCTGCGAGATTTCAACAATGGTGGTTTTAGCGGCGGTCGCCATGATAGGGCCAAAGTTGCGCGCCGCCTTGCGGTAGACCAGGTTGCCCCAGCGGTCGCCGCGATGGGCTTTAATCAGCGCAAAGTCCGCTTTGATCGGGTATTCCAGCACGTAATGGCGGCCGTCAATTTCGCGGGTTTCTTTCCCTTCCGCCAGCGGCGTGCCGTAACCGGTCGGGGTGAATACTGCGCCAAGGCCCGCGCCGGCGGCCTGAATACGCGCCGCCAGATTACCCTGCGGCACCAGCTCCAGCTCAACTTTGCCGCGGCGGTAGAGGTCGTCAAAAATCTGTGAATCCACCTGACGCGGGAAGGAGCAAATCATTTTGCGTACCCGCCCGGCTTTCAGCAGCGCCGCCAGCCCCACTTCACCGTTACCCGCATTGTTATTAATGATGGTTAGGTCGCGGGCGCCCTGCTCAATCAGGGCGTCAATCAGGTACGTCGGCTGTCCGGCGGGGCCAAATCCGCCGATCATGATGGTCGCGCCGTCGTGGATCCCGGCGATGGCCTCACTTAGCGTCGACACGCTTTTATCAATCATCAGGTCGCTCCTTTATGTGCGGTAATCGCACTTTTATGCGTTGTTCGCACAAAATGTGACCCGCTTAACGATGTTGGTCAAGGGCGATAATCGAAATATGGTGCGATAATCGAACATCGTAT
>CABUCP010000064.1 GCA_902490055.1 uncultured Klebsiella sp.
CCCGTCAATTTAGGGTAAACCCGTCATTCTGAGCAAAATTTACCACCGGCGCGATAAAAAAGAAAAAGGCGGAGGGTCTCCTCCGCCTTTTTAGCTAAATTTACCGCTTACGCGCGTCGCTGACTCATTCCATACCATAGCACAACGATGAAACATAACAGCGGCAACCCATAGGCCAGCGCGGTGCTGTAGCGGTCGGCGAGCGCCCCCATGAAGTACGGCATCACCGCCCCGCCGACGATGGCCATGATCATAAACGAGCTGGCGCGTTTGGTATGGCTGCCCATATTTTTAACGCCCAGCGCGAAAATGGTCGGGAACATAATCGACATAAAGAAGAAGACGGCAATCAGCGCCACCACCGACACGCCGTCAATGCTCATCATCACCAGCCCGCAAAGCACGATATTGACCAGCGAGTACACCATCAGCAGCGTCGCCGCCTGCACCCTCCCCATCAGCCAGGTACTAAAGAAACGGCCGACCATAAAGCTAATCATCGCAATCGACAGCAAATAAGAAGCGTGCTGATTAGTGACTCCGTGCCAGTGCTCGGTCGCGTAATTAATAAAGAACGCGCCCACGCCAACCTGCGCGGCAACGTAAAAGAACTGGGCGATCACCCCGCCGGTAAAGTGGCGATGCTGCCACAGCCCCTGCGCCGCTTCTTGCTGACTGCCCTCATCTTCACGAATATCCGGCATCGGCGTGCGGCGGAACAGCAGCGCGATGGCCAGCACCAGCACGGCGATAGCGACATAGGTGATTTTTACCGAGCTCTGATCACCGGTATTGCTCTGAGTGGCCGAAAAGAATAGCGTGCCGCCGATCAGCGGGCCAATAAATTGGCCTAAACCGTTAAACGACTGCGCCAGATTCAGCCGGCGCTCCGCGCCTTTGCTATCGCCAAGTACCGTCGCATAAGGGTTCGCCGCCGTCTCCAGGCAGCCTAATCCGCAGGCAATCACAAACAGCGCGAACAGGAACAGGGCAAAGCTATTGACGCTTGCCGCCGGTACGAACAGCAGCGCACCAAGCGCATACAGGCACAAACCGACCAGGATCCCCGCTTTATAACCGCGTTTATCCATAAAATAGCCGGCGGGCAGCGCGACCAGGAAGTAGGCGCCAAAATAGGCCGCCTGCAGTAAACCGGACTGCGCTTTGGTGACGTGCAGGGTCTCCTGAAAGTGTTTATTGAGAACATCGAGCAGGCCGTAAGAGAGCCCCCACATAAAGAACAGGCTGGTAACCAGCATAAATGCCCAGCGCAGATTAGGGGTCGCCCCGGCGCGGGCCGCCAGCGGCTCCGCCGTTTTATTCACTAGCATGGTGAGATCCTCAGTAGAGTACAGAGTTGTTTTATTGTTCCTGCAAAGAGAATATGCGCTCCATCGACACCCATTTTTCGCCTGCCGGCGTCCAGGGGGTGGGAACCTGGTATTGCCACATCAGCGCTTCCCAACGCTGAATCACCGGATGGCTCAGGCTGTGCCGAGCAAAACGATCGCCATCAAAATCTTCAGCCACCTCCATCACCATAAACAGCCGCGTGCCGAGCCGGTAAATCTCCATATCCAGCACCCCGTGGGCACGAAGATGCTCTGCGACTTCCGGCCAGATACGCTCATGCAGGCGCTGGTATTCGGCGATTTTTTCCGCCGAATCGACTAAATCCAGCGTCTGGCACAACCGCCGCCGCGCGGCGATAGCGTTCATGACAGCGCCCTGTCGAGATGCAAATATCCGCCATCCACCGACAGCCACTGCCCGGTGGTATGCGATGCGCGCGCGGAAATGAGAAACACCACGGTATTGGCGATCTCTTCCGGGGTGGTCATCCGTTTGCCCAGCGGGATCCGTTGGTTAATCGTCGCCATCTGCTGCTGCGGGTCGGGGAAGGTATTTATCCAGCGCTGATACTGCGGCGTTAGCACCTCCGCCGGTACCACCGCGTTAACCCGCACGCCGCTTTCTCGTAGCGATACCGCCCACTCGCGGGTTAATGCCAACACAGCCCCTTTCGCCGCGGTATAGCCGCTGGTGCCGCCCTGACCGCTGAGCGCGGTTTTGGAAGCGATGTTGACGATTGCGCCCCGCGCCGCCTCCAGCGCCTCGCGGCACAAATGGGCCATCTGGTAGTAGTGGATCAGGTTTTTCTCAAGCGATCCGAGAAACGCCTCACGCCCGGCCTCCAGCCCTACGCCATCGTTCACTCCGGCGTTATTCACCAGCGCATCAATTCGGCCAAAGCGCGCCAGCACCTGCCGCACCGCCTCGGCGCATTCGGTCTCCTGGCACAGGTCGGCAATAATCAGCTGACTTTGCGGCGCGATTTGCTGTAATGCCGCCATAAAACCGGCTTCAGGCTGCGCATTGGTGACGATAACCGGCACTGCCCCCTCTTCCGCCAGTAGCTGTGTGACGGCGGCGCCGATCCCCGAGCCGCCGCCGGTGACGATGACCACTTTATCTTTAAGAAATAAATCCACTCTTCGCCTCCGTTAAACCATAGACCCGACAGGCATTGCCTCCCCAGATAGCCGACCGCTCTTCTGCCGTCAGCGGGGCCAGCGCCGTTTCGCACAGCCGGTAGACCTGGCGGTATTCCGCCGCCAGCAGACATACCGGCCAGTCGGAACCAAACATCAGCCGCTGCGGGCCGAACAGCGCCAGCGCGGCATCAAAGAAAGGCAGCAGCTGGTCGAGATGCCAGCCCTCGCGCCCGGCTTCCGTCACCAGCCCGGAAAGCTTGACCACCACATGCGGCAGCGCCGCCAGAGGCCGTACCTGTTCGGCCCAGCGGGCCGCGCCGCGTGCGATATCCGGCTTGCCGAAATGATCGAGCACCAGCCAGTGATCGTCGTGGCGGGAGGCAAAGCGCGCCGCCGCCGCAAGGTGACGATGGGTCACCAGCAGATCCCAGCTATAGCCCTGCCGCTGCAGTTGCTGCATTCCTCGCGAGACCGCCTCGCGCGTAAGCCACGCCGCCGGGTCGGCCTCATCCTGCACCTGATGGCGTAAACCGCATAGCTGGCCGCGCCACTGCATCAGCTTCTGTTCAAGATCCGCAGCGGTAATATCCAACCATCCCACCACGCCAAACGCGCCGGCCGTTTGCGATACCTGCTCCACCAGCCAGGCGGTTTCGTTTTCGTCATGGCGCGCCTGCACCACCACCGCGCCATCCAACTGATGCTGCGCCAGCAGCGGCAGGAGCTGTAGCGGGTCAAAATCCCGGCGCAGTTGCGTCATGTCGGCCTCAATCCACGGGTAATCCTGTGGCTGATAGCGCCAGTAATGGTGGTGGGCATCAATGCGCAGCATGCGCGTCTCCGCGATAGCGATATTTGTCGATTGACTCCGGGAGCATCTCGATTGAGTAGCCCGGCGCCTGCGGCGGCATATAGGCCGCGCCGCGGATCTCGCAAGGATGCAGGAAGTGCTCATGCAGATGGTCGACAAACTCGATCACCCGCCCTTCGTGGCTACCGGCAATACACAGGTAGTCAATCATCGACAGATGCTGGACGTATTCGCACAGCCCGACGCCGCCGGCATGCGGGCAAACCGGCAGGTTGTACTTCGCCGCCATCAGCATTACCGCCAGCACTTCGTTGACGCCGCCAAGCCGGCAAGCATCAATCTGCACCACGTCAATTGCGCCGCGCATGATGAACTGCTTGAACATAATCCGGTTCTGGCACATCTCGCCGGTGGCGACCTTCACCGCACCGATGTTTTCACGGATCTTGCGGTGGCCTTCGATATCATCCGGGCTGGTCGGCTCTTCGATAAACCACGGCTTAGCAAAGGCCAGCGCGTTGACCCACGGGATCGCCGCATCGACTTCCCACACCTGATTGGCATCGATCATCAGCTGCCGCTCGGGGCCAATCACTTCGCGGGCGATACGCACGCGGCGGATATCGTCTTCAATGTCGCGCCCGACCTTCAGCTTGATATGCGAGAATCCGGCGTCGACCGCCTGCTGGCAAAGACGGCGCAGCTTTTCGTCGCCATAGCCCAGCCAGCCCGCCGAGGTGGTGTAGCACGGGTAACCATGTGCCAGCAGCCGTTCGAGGCGCTGGGCTTTCCCCTCCTGGCGGCTTTCCAGCAGGCGTAGCGCTTCATCCGGGGTAATGCAGTCGGTGATATAGCGAAAATCGATGCAGCGTACCAGCTCGGCCGGGCTCATCTCGGCGACCAGTCGCCAGACCGGTTTACCTTCGGCTTTCGCCCACAGATCCCACACCGCATTGACCACCGCGCCGGTCGCCAGGTGAATGGCGCCTTTGTCCGGGCCAATCCAGCGCAGCTGGCTATCGCTGGTAAAACGCCGCCAGAAGGCGCCCATATCGGCGGCGATCGTCTCAAGATGTTCGCCGACGATTAGGTGCTCCAGCGCCTGAATCGCCGCGCAGCAAATCTCGTTACCGCGACCGATGGTGAAGGTCAGCCCGTGGCCGGAGAGCCGCGGGTTGTCAGTTTCGAGGATCACATAGGCGGCGGAGTAGTCCGGGTCCGGATTCATCGCGTCGGAACCATCCAACTGCTGCGAGGTGGGGAAGCGAATATCCTCTACCCGCAGGGCGGTAATTTGCGTCATTGTTTATCCTCCACGGTCAGCTGCTGCTGTTCACCCAAGCCTTCAATGCCCAAACGAATAGTCTGGCCGGCACGTAAATAAACCGGCTGCGGCTTCTGGCCCATGCCAACGCCCGGCGGCGTACCGGTGGAGATAACATCACCCGGCTGCAGGCTCATAAAGCGGCTCAGATAGCTGATGATGTAAGGAACTTTGAAAATCATGGTGCGAGTGTTGCCGTCCTGGTAACGCTTGCCGTCCACCTCCAGCCACAGGTTCAGGGCATTGGGGTCGGGGATTTCATCGGCGGTCACCAGCCACGGGCCGGTCGGCCCAAAGGTGTCGCAGCCTTTCCCTTTATCCCAGGTGCCGCCGCGTTCAATTTGGTATTCGCGCTCGGAGACATCGTTAATTACGCAGTAGCCGGCAACGTGCTCCATCGCGTCGCGCTCATCGATGTAGCGCCCGCCTTTGCCAATCACCACGCCCAGTTCGACTTCCCAGTCGGTCTTTTGCGAGCCGCGCGGGATAATCACGTTGTCGTTCGGCCCGACCACCGCGCTGGTCCACTTGCTGAACACTACCGGCTCCTGCGGGATCGCCGCGCCGGTTTCGGCAGCGTGATCGGCATAGTTCAAACCGATGCAGATAAACTTACCGATCCCGCCGACGCAGGCGCCGATACGCGGCTGGCCATCCACCAGCGGCAGGCTGTAGAGATCCAGTTGGCGCAGACGCGCCAGGCTTTCCGGCAGCAGCGCGTCGCCGCGCAGGTCGCTAATATAGTCCGACAGGTCGCGCAGGCGGCCGTCGTTGTCCAGTACGCCAGGGCGCTCGCTGCCGGGGTTGCCAAAACGAAGTAATTTCATGCGTTATCCTGATGGTGAAATAGATGGCCGCGCGGCTAGTTACTCCAGCCGCCGTCAATAATCTGTACCGTACCGGTGGTATATGCGCTGGCGTCGGAAGCCAGATACAGCGCCAACTGGGCGATCTCTTCCGGTTTGCCGATGCGGCCAATGGGCTGGCGGGCGACAAACGCCTCATAAACCGCTTCTTCGCTCAACCCCTGCTCGCGCGCCTGCTCGGCGATGCGTCCGCGCAGCGACGGAGAGTCCACGGTGCCCGGGCAAATCGCATTACAACGAATCCCCCTGGTGACGAAATCCGCCGCCACCGAACGCGTCAGGCCAATCACCGCCGCTTTACTGGCGCTGTAGGCAAAGCGATTCGGTACCCCTTTGATGCTGGAAGCCACCGACGACATGTTGATAATCGAGCCGCCGCCGCGGGCGATCATCGCCGGCATAAAAGCGCGGATGGTGTGAAACATGGCGGTGACATTGAGGTCGAGGGCGAACTGCCACTCCCGCTCGCTACATTCAAGAATGTTGCCGCTATGGACAACGCCCGCGCAGTTAAACAGCACGTCGAGCGGGCCCAGCGTTTCCGCGGCGGCGGCAATGGCATCGGCGCGGGTAACATCAAGCTGTAGCGGCGTAATTCCGGGGATATCGTGCAATCCGGCAATGTTGATATCGCTGGCAATCACTTCCGCGCCGGCGGCGGCAAACAGCCGCGCGCAGCTGTTGCCAATCCCCTGTCCTGCGGCAGTAATCAGGACGCGTTTTCCGGTTAGTTCCATTTTTCTCCCCTGGTCTAAAGGACTAATGGTCAGGCCATTAGTGGTAGTCAAAGGCCTGACCTTTCGCATGACAAGTCAGGCATAACCCGCTATCGTGAAGCTCAGATGTTGCAAAAACGGCCACAAACGGCGCATTGGTTAACCAATTAATTACACTCGACTAACAAACACTCAAGTGTGCTGGCCAATATTTGTGCGCTTTATCACTGTCTATTGCGTAAGCAAAGGTGAAACATGCCGATTACCAGACTCGAAAACCCAAGGATTTACAGACAGATAGCGGACCAACTCAAGCGGCTGATTGAAAACAACGAATTTCCGCCCGGCAGTCGCCTGCCCTCGGAGCGAGATTTAGCCCAGCAGCTAAACGTCAGCCGGGCATCGGTACGCGAAGCGTTGATTGCGCTGGAGGTGATTGGCCTGGTCGACGTCCGCGTCGGCAACGGGGTGATTGTCAAATCGCAGACGCAATCGCCGCCACCAAAGAGCCGGTGATGGCCCAGGCCGGTCGCGATCAATGGGCGGAGATCGATGACGAACTGAACATCGATCTCGATTTTAACGCCGAACTACCGCCCTTTTCTCTGCTGCAGACGCGCCTGCTGATCGAACCGGAAACCGCCGCGCTGGCGGCGCGCCATGCCAGCCCCGAAGAGCTGGCCGCCATCCGCGAAGCCTTTGAGCAAAACTGCCGCGATAACCGCGCCGGCTCTACGACCCATCCCGGCGACCGTCTGTTCCATATTCGTATCGCCCAGGCCAGCGGCAACCCGGCCTACGCGTTTATCATCGGCCACCTGCTCGGCCATCGCTACGGCAGTATGTTCCGCATGTTGCAGCGTCATTACACGCCGGATGATATGCCGCACCGTTCCGAACAGGAGCACCGCGCGATCCTTGAAGCCATTGAAGCCCATGACGTGCGCGCCGCGAAAAAAGCGATGAAAAATCACATTAATCAGGTCATTACCATTTTTACTCGCAGCCAGTAGTCGTGATTTCTTCGCCCGCCGCTTTACCTTCCCGACACGGCTGGTTAAGGTACGGCGGGACGAGATTATTTTGGATGAACCGCAGATGAAAACGCCGCTGATCACCCGTGAAGGGTATGAAAAACTGAAACAAGAGATGGATTACTTGTGGCGTACAGAGCGCCCGGAAGTCACCAAAAAAGTGACCTGGGCGGCGAGTCTTGGCGACCGTAGCGAAAACGCCGATTACCAGTACAACAAAAAGCGCCTGCGCGAAATTGACCGCCGGGTACGTTATCTCACCAAGTGCCTGGAAAATCTCAAAATTGTTGATTACTCCCCGCAGCAGGAAGGCAAAGTGTTCTTCGGCGCGTGGGTGGAAATTGAAAACGACGATGGCGATACCAAGCGCTTTCGCATTGTCGGCTATGATGAAATCTTCGGCCGCAAAGACTATATCTCTATCGATTCGCCGATGGCCCGCGCGCTGTTGAAAAAAGAGGTCGGCGATCTGGCTATCGTCAACACCCCGGCGGGCGAAGCCAGCTGGTACGTCAATGAAATTGAATACGTGAAATAGCGCCGGAACATTCCGAGAGAACCCGGTCGCGGCTGGCATTTTAGCTTGTCAGCCCGTATAACTATCCCCTGATTTTTGACCCTAAAGATGAATTAAACCGATGATGAATGATTCGCTCTGCCGCATTATTGCGGGTGAACTTCAGGCCAGAGCCGAACAGGTAGAAGCTGCCGTTCGCCTGCTTGATGAAGGGAACACCGTGCCGTTTATTGCACGTTATCGTAAGGAAGTCACCGGCGGTCTGGATGACACGCAGCTGCGTAATCTGGAAACTCGCCTCGGGTATCTGCGCGAACTGGAAGACCGCCGCCAGGCGATCCTCAAATCGATCGGCGAACAGGGTAAGCTCAGCGAAACGCTGGAAAAAGCAATTAACGCCACCCTCAGCAAAACCGAACTCGAAGACCTCTACCTGCCGTATAAACCCAAACGCCGCACCCGCGGACAAATCGCCATCGAAGCCGGTCTTGAACCACTGGCCGACCTGCTGTGGAATGAGCCTTCCCACGATCCGGAAACCGAAGCGGCAAAATATATCGATGCCGATAAAGGCGTGGCGGATAGCAAAGCGGCTCTCGACGGCGCGCGCTACATCCTGATGGAGCGCTTCGCGGAAGACGCCGCCCTGCTGGCGAAAGTGCGCGACTACCTGTGGAAAAACGCCCACCTGGTGGCCAGCGTCGTCAGCGGTAAGGAAGAAGAAGGCGCTAAATTCCGCGATTACTTCGACCACCATGAACCGATCGCTTCCGTGCCGTCGCACCGCGCGCTGGCAATGTTTCGCGGGCGCAACGAGGGCGTGCTGCAGCTGTCTCTCAACGCCGACCCGCAGTTTGACGAGCCGCCGAAAGAGAGCCACTGCGAACAGATCATTATCGATCATCTCGGCCTGCGCCTGAATAACGCCCCGGCGGACAGCTGGCGTAAAGGCGTCGTCAGTTGGACGTGGCGTATCAAGGTGCTGATGCACCTCGAAACCGAATTAATGGGCACCGTCCGCGAGCGCGCGGAAGACGAAGCGATTAACGTTTTCGCCCGTAACCTACACGACCTGCTGATGGCCGCGCCTGCCGGCCTGCGCGCCACCATGGGCCTCGATCCGGGCCTGCGTACCGGCGTCAAAGTGGCGGTCGTTGACGGCACCGGTAAACTGGTAGCGACCGATACCATCTATCCGCATACCGGACAGGCAGCGAAAGCCGCCGTCGCCGTAGCGGCGCTGTGCGAGAAACATAACGTTGAGCTGGTCGCTATCGGCAACGGTACCGCTTCCCGCGAGACCGAGCGTTTCTTCCTCGACGTGCAAAAACAGTTCCCGAAAGTCACCGCCCAGAAAGTGATCGTCAGCGAAGCCGGCGCATCAGTCTACTCCGCTTCCGAACTGGCGGCGCAGGAGTTCCCGGATCTCGACGTCTCCCTGCGCGGCGCGGTTTCTATCGCCCGTCGTCTGCAGGACCCGCTGGCGGAGCTGGTGAAAATCGATCCAAAATCGATCGGCGTCGGCCAGTATCAGCATGACGTGAGCCAGACGCAGCTCGCGCGTAAGCTGGATGCGGTGGTGGAAGACTGCGTGAACGCCGTTGGCGTCGATCTCAACACCGCTTCGGTGGCGCTGCTGACCCGCGTCGCCGGACTGACCCGCATGATGGCGCAGAATATCGTCTCCTGGCGCGATGAAAACGGCCAGTTCCAAAATCGTCAGCAGTTGCTGAAAGTGAGCCGCCTGGGGCCGAAGGCCTTTGAACAGTGCGCCGGCTTCCTGCGCATCAACCATGGCGATAACCCGCTGGACGCCTCGACCGTACACCCGGAAGCCTACCCGGTGGTCGAGCGCATTCTGGCCGCCACTCAGCAAGCGCTGAAAGACCTGATGGGTAACAGCAGCGAGCTGCGTAACCTGAAAGCCGTAGATTTCACCGACGATAAGTTCGGCGTGCCGACGGTATCCGATATCATCAAAGAGCTGGAAAAACCGGGCCGCGATCCGCGTCCTGAGTTTAAAACCGCCCAGTTCGCCGACGGCGTCGAGACGATGAACGACCTGCTGCCGGGCATGATTTTGGAAGGCGCAGTCACCAACGTCACCAACTTTGGCGCTTTCGTCGATATTGGCGTACATCAGGACGGTCTGGTGCATATCTCTTCGCTGTCGAATAAGTTCGTGGAAGACCCGCATACCGTGGTCAAAGCGGGCGATATCGTCAAAGTGAAGGTGATGGAAGTGGACCTGCCGCGCAAACGCATCGCGTTGACCATGCGTCTGGATGAGCAGCCGGGCGACAGCAACGCGCGCCGCGGCGGCGGCAACGATCGCGCGCAGGGCAACCGTCCGGCGGCGAAAGCGGCAAAGCCGCGCGGTCGCGATACCCAGCCTGCCGGTAACAGCGCGATGATGGATGCGCTGGCGGCCGCGATGGGCAAAAAACGCTAATCCTTCTCCGCCCCTCTTCATGGGGGGCGATTTCCCCTGCGCTTTAATGCGCAAACCGCGAACAATATATTCCAGTAAGATATCAATAAGCGCGAAATATAGACTTCGTTTATTAAAGTTTCATTCTGTTAACCAATGAAACCTTAATTAAACATTAAGTGAAGAAATTAATTCTTACCTTATTTTTGGCTACAGCGTGGTTCTTGCGTC
>CABUCP010000065.1 GCA_902490055.1 uncultured Klebsiella sp.
AGAATGCTATGCCGACCAAAGAATCATCGCCGCCGCTTATTGAGAAGCACACCATTGGCTATATTCCGCCAGAAGATCGCCATGGCAAAACCCGCGATCTCTTTACCCTGTGGTTTGGCGGCAATATCGCGCCGTTGCCGATCGTTACCGGCGCCCTGGGAGTACAAATATTTCATCTGAATTTGCTGTGGGGGATCGCGGCGATTTTAGTCGGCCATCTGGTCGGCGGGGCGCTGATGGCGCTGCATTCGGCGCAGGGGCCGCAAATGGGGATCCCGCAGATGATCCAGAGCCGCGCGCAGTTTGGATCTTTCGGCTCGCTGTTGGTGGTGGCGATCGCCGGGGTGATGTACGTCGGCTTTTTCGCGTCGAATATCGTGCTGGCGGGGCAATCGCTGCACGGCATTGCCCCCGCCGTCCCGCTGCCGGTGGGCATTGTGATCGGCGCGGTGGGATCCTGCGTGATCGGCATCATTGGCTACCGATGTATCCATATTCTCAACCGAATAGGGACCTGGGTGCTGGGCATCGGCATTATGGTCGGTTTTGGCTACATCTTTACCCATCTGCACACCGCCGATTTCCTCACTCGCGGCGGCTTCTCTTTCTCAGGCTGGCTGGCCACCGTGTCGCTGGCGGCGCTGTGGCAGATCGCCTTTGCTCCCTATGTCTCTGATTATTCTCGCTACCTGCCGGCTGATGTCCCCGTCGCCGCCACCTTCTGGACTACCTACCTTGGCTCGACGCTCGGCTCCAGCCTGTCATTTATTTTCGGCGCGGTGGCGGTGCTGGCGACGCCGGTGGGGCTCGAAACCATGGATGCGGTAAAGCTGGCGACCGGCGCGATAGGCCCGTTGATGCTGGTGCTGTTCCTGCTGAGCGTCATCAGCCATAACGCGCTTAATCTGTATGGCGCGGTGATGTCGGTGATAACCCTGGTGCAGACCTTCCTGTGGCGCTGGATCCCCGGCAGCCGCAGCCGTGCGCTACTGTCGGTCATCGTGCTTATTTGCTGCGTGGTGGCGGCGATCTTCGCCTCGGCGGACTTCATCAGCCACTTTATCGATCTGGTCTTGGCTCTGCTGGTGGTGCTGGTGCCGTGGACCGCGATTAACCTGATCGACTTCTACGCCATCCATAAAGGCAAGTATGATATTAACTCGATATTTCAGGTGGATGGCGGCATCTATGGCCGTTACAACCCGCACGCGCTGCTGGCCTACGCCATCGGCATCCTGGTGCAAATTCCATTTATGAACACTCCGCTGTACGTTGGCCCGGTCTCGGCGTGGTTTAACGGCGCCGATCTCTCCTGGCTGGTCGGCCTGCTGGTTACCTCGCCGCTGTACTATTGGCTGGCGAGCCGCGATAGCGCCTGGCGCCGCCGGCAGATCGGCCTCAAGCAGGCGATGGACTAAGTTACAAAGCGGAACGCCGCTGGCTGGCCTTACGGTACTGCAGCGGCGTCTGGCGCATCATCTTTTTAAAGCAGGTGATGAAGTAGGTCGCCTCGCTAAATCCCACCGCCAGCGCAATGGCATCGATATTCTCTTCACCGTTGCGCAGTAGATCGCAACTGCGTTTTATCCGCCGGGTTAGCAAATATTCGTGGATGCTACCGCCGGTCTGTTGGCGGAAAACGCGCGAGGTGTAGCTGCGCGAGAGCCCCAGGTCGCAGGCCAACTGGTCGAGAGAAAATTTACTGGCATAGTGGGCTTCCACCCAGCTCATAATCCGCGAGGCGACGGTCTGCTGGCGCGGCGGGTAGCGCTGCGGCTGCTCGGGCAGGAACGTCATCAGCTGCATGACCAGAAACGCCACCTCGCTGGCCGGAGTCTGCTCGCTAACCTCCAGATGGTGAAACTGTTCCAGGATCCGTTCGATAAACGCCGCGTGTTCACTGAGATCGTAGATTTGCGCCGGCAGATTGCTGGCGGCCAGCGCGGCGAACTGGGCCTGATGGCGCGGGAAGGCGCTGAGCGCGCTGTCGACGACCGACTGCTCGATGTGCATGGTGGTGCGGTGGTAGGGGTTCTTATCGCTATGATCGACCTGCACTTTGTGCAAACGGAAGGGAGGGAAGATAAATAATCGCCCCGGGCGGGCGGTGTAGTGCTGATTATCCACCACCACGATGCCGTAGCCGCTGGAAATATAAAGAAATTCAACGCATTGATGCCAGTGGTAGTAAATCGCGCTGGTGGTATACATGCGGTTAAATGAAATAGCCTGCCGATCGAGCGTAATGCGTTCCAGCAGTTGCGCCTCGCCCATTTTGCCTCCAGGACAACAGATTTAAATTTTTACGCCATTATTTGCAATTTATCCCCCGCGCCGACGACAAAATCCAGCAAAAATGAAATGGCGGTTTAATTTTGTGAGTCCGCTCACTCAGCGCCGGGAATAAAAGCGGTTACTCTTCATCCAGACGTCGCACACGTGGCTTGATTAAAGCCTAATAACAATAAGTTACCTACACCCTCGTGTTATACGGGAGGACCCTGTGCAACCTGAAAACATTCATCTGGATAACCCACTGATAAGCCGGGAAGAGGTGCAGCGGCTGGTCAATGAATTGCTAAACGCGGTGGCGCCTTATTTTAAAAATGACGCCAGCCGCATTGATTTAGCGAACTTTACCGCTCACTACGGCCAGCAGGTCGCGAGCATGGAGACCTTTTCCCGCCTGCTGTGGGGTGTGACGCCGCTGCTGGCGGGCGGCAGTGAACCGCAGCAGTTATCTTTCTATTTGCAGGCGATAAAAAACGGTACCAACCCACAGCATGCTGATTATTGGGGCGAGGTTGCGCCTTACGATCAGCGAATTGTCGAGATGGCGGCCTACGGGCTATTGCTGGCGCTGGCGGGAGAAACCGTGTTGGCGCACTTCAACACGGTAGAAAAAGAGAATTTGTGGCGCTGGTTAAAGCAGTGTGAAACGCAGGATATCCCGGATAATAACTGGCACTTTTTTCCGATTCTGGTGCAGGTCGGCTTCCATCACTGCGGCATGCCGGCCAACCCGCAGGCGCGGGAAGAGCATTTTGCCGCCATGGAGCGCTACTATCTTGGCGATGGCTGGTACTCCGATGGTCCGGGGCGGCCACGCGACTACTATATCTCGATGGGCTTTCATTTCTATGGCCTGATTTACGCGAAGCTGATGGCCGATGTCGATCCGCAGCGCTGCGCCGAGCTGCGTCAGCGGGCCGCGCGTTTTTCTTCTGATTTCATCCATTTCTTTGCCAACGACGGCGCGGCGATACCGTTCGGCCGTAGTCTGACCTATCGCTTTGCCGAGGCGGCGTTCTGGAGCGCGGCAGCTTTCGCCGGGCTGGAGGTGTTTTCGCCAGGGGTGATTAAGGGCATTGTCCTGCGCCATCTGCGCTGGTGGCTGAAGCAGCCGATGTTTGACCGCGACGGCGTGCTGAGCGTTGGCTATAGCTACCCCAATTTGGCGATGGCGGAAGACTACAACGCGCCGGGGTCGCCGTACTGGGGCCTCAAGACCCTGCTGGTGCTGGCGTTAGGCGAGGAGGATGCCTTCTGGCAGGCGGCTGAACTGCCGCTGCCGCCGCTGGCCGCGCAGCACACGATCGCCCATGCCGATCAGGTCATAGTGCATCAAGCCGATCATCTGTGGATGCTGACTTCCGGCCAGTTGGAGCTGAACAACTTCGTTAATACCGAAGCGAAATACTGCAAATTCGCCTACTCCGCCCGCTATGGTTTTACCATCGAGCGCGGGCGCTACGGGCTGAACCACGCCGCGCCTGATTCTATGCTGCTGCTGTCCGAAAAGGACAACTACTGGCGCGGCCGCCGTGAATGCCAGCGCGTGGTCACCGCTGACGGCATCATATACAGCCGCTGGCTGCCGTGGCGCGACGTGGTGATTGATAGCTGGCTGCTGACGCTGGGCGACTGGCAGCTCCGCGTCCATCGCATTACTACCCAGCGCGCGTTGGATTGCGCGGAGGGCGGCTTTAGCCTGGCGAACCGTCCTCTGCCGCAAGCGCAGGAGGGGGACGGCGCCTGCTGCTTACGCAACGCCCGCGATATCTCGGCGATTCTCTGTTTACACCCGCACGCCCGCCGCGGCGAGACGGTGCTGACGCCGCCGAACAGCAATCTGTTGTTCGCCGAACGCGCGGCGGTGCCGGTGCTGCGCGGTGAGCTCGATGCGGGGACGCATTGCCTGGTAAGCGCGGTATGGGCGGGGAATGCCGCCGACTTCGATCCGCAACACTGCCCACAGGCCTTCATTAGCGATGACGCGGTACGCTTCGTGACGGCACGACAAGAAACGACGCTCGTTCTGGCCCCGGAGGCATCGCTATGAGCACATCATCATCCGTACGCGCCGCGCAGTACAAAATGAGTACCTTTATCTTTCTCTACTTCTTCACCTGGTCATCCAGCTTTGGCCTGTACGCGCTGTGGCTGAGCCAGAAGGTGGGTCTCGATAGCATCACCATCGGCAGCGTGTTCGCCATCAACGGCGTCTTCGCGGTGGTCCTTAAGCCGGTTTATGGCTACATCATGGACAAAATCGGCATGAGCAAGTGGCTGCTCTATTTTGTCTGCGCGATTTCCGCGCTGATGGCGCCGTTCTTCGCGCTGGTGTACCAGCCGCTGCTGCAAAGCCACGCGATGCTGGGGATTATCATCGGCGCGCTGTATCTGAGCCTCGGCTGGTACGCCGGGGTGGCGGCATCCGAATCTTATGCTGACCGCTTTAGCCGCCTGTATGGGCTGGAGTTTGGCCGCATCAGAATGTGGGGTTCGCTGGGCTGGGCGATGGCGGCGTCGGTCTCCGGTCTGCTGTTTAACTTCACGCCGCTGGCCAACTTTTTGCTCAGTAGCGGTACCTCGGTACTGATGCTGCTGGTGCTGATTAGCCTCAAAATCGGCGATGAACAGCTGCGCAATAACAACGTCATCTCCGCCAATAAAATCGTCTTTGCCGATGTACTGATGTTGTTGAAAAACCGAAAATTCTGGATGTTCAGCCTCTACGTTGCCGGGGTGGCGTGGATGATGTTTATCGCCGAGCAGCAGTTCCCGCGCTACTTTGTGTCGTTCTTTGCCACCAAAGAGCAAGGCAACGCCTGGTACGGCTACCTGAGCACCGTCCAGTCGGGGATGGAGTTCGTGATGATGATGTTTATCCCGTGGCTGGTGAACCACTACGGCGCCAAGCGCGGACTGCTGTTCTGCGGCTGCGTGGTGGGGGCGCGCTTGATTGCTTCCGGCCTGACCAGCGACCCGATCGTTATCTCGATTATCAAACCGTTTTATGGCGTTGAAATCGCGCTGCTGCTGATTTCGGTCTTCAAATACATCGCCGAACACTTCCATCGCCGGGTCAACGCGACGATGTACCTGCTGGGCTACCAGGCAATGATTTACGTCGGCTCGATTGTTGTTGCGCCGCCGGCCGGCTATCTGTACGACAAAATCGGCTTTGAGCATACCTATCTGCTGATGGGCTGCTGCGCCCTGACATTCACGCTGATTTCCGCCTTTACGCTCTCGCGCTGCCAGTCGAAGCGCGATGAATCACGACCCTTTGCTCCGGCTTTAGATACCGCCTCGGTTGAACCGGCCAAACATTAATTCAGGAGTTGTTATGACCAAATCTGTTATCACCGAAGCGCTGCGGCCGATCGAACTGCATCAGGTCGACCGCCTGGCATTGAGCCAGAAGCTGGAAGACGCGCTGGCCCGCGTGACGCGCAAGCTCGACAAAAATATCGTTGCCTTCGGCGATAAGTTCCCCGGCGAAGCCTGCGAAAACGGTATCTGGCCGCGTACCGAGAACGTCGAGTGGACCACCAGTTTTTGGCCGGGCCAGCTGTGGCTGGCGTGGGAGATGACCGGCAAAGCGCACTACCGGGAAGCCGCCGAGCGCTATTTACCGTCATTCGCCCGGCGTATTGAGCAGCGTATCGATACCGCCACGCACGATCTCGGGTTCCTCTATTCACTCTCCTGCATCAGCGCCTGGCGGCTCACCGGCAACGAAGCCGCCCGCCGGTCGGCGCTGTTGGCCGCCGACCGCTTGATGGAGCGTTTTAACCCGACGGCCAACATTATTCAGGCATGGGGCGATTTAAACGACCCGGAGCAGCAGGGGCGAATGATCATCGACTGCAACATGAACCTGCCGCTGCTGTACTGGGCCAGCGAACAGACCGGCGACCCGCGCTACGCGCAGGCGGCGACGGCCCACGCCGAACAGGCGGCGAACTATATCGTGCGTGAAGATGCTTCGACCTATCACACCTACTATATGGATGTACTGACCGGCGAGCCGCGTTTTGGCAATACGCATCAGGGTTACAGCGATACCTCGTGCTGGTCGCGCGGCCAGGCGTGGGGCATTTACGGCTTCCTGCTCAGCTATCAACACACCGGCGATAAGCAGATGGTTGAGCTGTCGCGCAGCCTGGCGCATTACTTCCTCAACCGGCTGCCGGAAGACGATGTTTGTCATTGGGATTTGGCGCTGCTCGGCACCGATGCCGTGCGCGACAGTTCGGCGGCGGCGATTGCCGCCTGCGGCCTGCTGGAGCTGGTCAAGGCGCTGCCGACGCTTGACGCGCACCGTGCATATTATGAAGAGATGGCGCTGCGCATCGCGCTGTCGCTAACCGACAACTACCTGGCTCACGATAACGACCCCACCGAAGGGCTGCTGCAGCATTCGGTATACCACATGGGCAGCGGCAAGGGCGTCGATCAATGCTGTAGCTGGGGTGACTATTTCTATCTAGAGCTGCTGGCGCGGGTGCGACAGATTTGGTACCCGTACTGGTAATCGTTAAGCCATGGAGAGCAGATGAAAAACGTAGCCGTGTTATTAGCCCCCGGATTTGAAGAGGGGGAAGCCATTGTCACTATCGATATCCTGCGTCGCCTGAATATTAAGGTGCAGACGATTTCCTGCGGCGACAGCCGTGAAGTGGTGAGCTATCACGCCATCCCAATGTCGGCGGATAGCACCCTGAAGTCCAGCTTCGACCAGACCTTTGACGCCGTCGTGTTGCCGGGCGGCCCGGAGGGCAGCGTTAACCTGGCGAAAAGCGCGGAGGTTATCGCGTTCGTGCGCCGTCACGATGAAGCGGGTAAATATATCTGCCCGATTTGCTCCGCCGCCGCTCGCGTGTTGGGCGGTAACGGGTTGCTGAAGGGGCGTCGCTATGTCTGTTCCGGCGATCTTTGGCAGCAGGTGAGCGATGGCGTGTACGTGGATGCCGATGTGGTGGAAGATGGCAATCTGCTGAGCGGCCGTGGGCTGGGCAAGGTGTTTGATTTCGCTTTTACGCTGGCGGCGCGGTTACAGGGCGACGAAGCGCCGGCGCGCGATCACGCTGAGCATATTGATTATTCGTGGTAGAACTCAACAACGCCGCTCCGGTATACGGAGCGGCGTTGTGTTAGAGTTGAGCGCTAAAGTTAAGCATCGCGCTATTGTCCATCGTATGCCCGCTTAGTTGGCCAGCATAACCGAGAGAGACTTTTGATGTCGGCGTGAGCGACCAAATGATTTCCGCATCCAGTTTACTGCTGTTGCTTGAAACTGGCGCACCTTCAACGGCGAAAGGCTGACCGTGGGCAAAATTCAGCGTGGCGCTGGGTTCGGTATCACCAACGCTATGACGCCACCCTGCGCCTGCGGAAATCGCAAAGGGGATGTTCCGGGCGGAAAAATCATGAGAGAAACGTACGCCAATGGTCGTGAACGTGAGTTGATACGTTTGCTTCTCGCCGTTTAATGCTGTGACGCCGCCGTGTTCTGTGAATGCCTCCTGTTTGACGGTCATATTTGTTAAACCAAGATAAGGTTCAAACGCGATGGGAGTGGCATCAACGGTATAACGCAGCTCGCTAACTAATTGAATGACTGTATTATTTGGTGATGAAGTTAATTTGTCATTGATATCATCAAGGTGGGCGTAGCGTTCGACATCCAGCCGATTCCATCCACCGATAATGCCTGCGCTGGCGCTGAATTTATCGTATCGATAATCAAGATAAAGACCCGTATGAAACGTATCTCCCTGCGCGGAGAATCTTCGCGCAGGGATAGTAGTACTGCTTTTCCCCACGCCGGCAGTCATTCCCAGTTTGAGTTCGTCAGCTATTTTGCCATCCGCCCCCATCATCAATCCCCATGTATTCGCGGTTGCTGAGGCAACATTATGGTTGCTTTCACTATGGTGCCGATTGCCCCATGTTGTCAGCCAAACGGTATTTTCTTCGGCGATCCGTGATTGTTTAATGAGCAGGTCGCTCAGCATTAACGCCTGTGAAACCGTAGAGGTTGTTAGACTGGCATAGCCTTCGCCAGATAGCGTATCGAGGGTGGTGAAAGCGTCATTTTTTACGCTAGTTAACAAGCGGTCATAAAGCGGGTTATGTGGGCCCTGAGATTCAATACTGCGGGCTACCGCGGCCTGATTAGGACTGTTGGCGAGGCTGGCAAAGGGCGTATCGTTGCGGGTGAGCTGCAGATTCAGCGTATTGCCGCCGTAGCTCAGGGTTGGCTGCAGAAAAGCGTATTCGGAATGTATTTCGCTGAACGTGCCGTTGATGCCGCCCTGTGACTGTAAAATGGCATAAGGCGTATTGAGTAAGATATTTTTGCTGGGAATGAGGGTGAGCGCGCTACCGTCATCTAATTGCGTTTTGCCAGCGATCTTTACGCTGTCGTGGCTACTTTGGTTGGCGTTAATGCGAAGCATGGAATCCGATTCGAGGTGTAGATCGCCATTGATATTCAGAGCATCACCGGGGGCAAGCGTGCCGCCGGAATGTATCACCGTAGAACCAACCTGGCCCTCTCCTCCCAACACGGCGCCATTTTCCACCGTCATCGTGCCGCCCAGCGAGCCGTTAACCAGTAACGTTCCCTTTGTGACCTCCGTGTTGCCGGAATAACGGCTGCCGTCGCCATCATAACTGAGCGTTGCCAGCCCTTGTTTACGGAAGGTCCCCTCCCCGGATAGCGCGTTGTTCAGCTCGTCGTTGTTGATAATATCGATGACAAGTAAGGCGTTATTAGCGATTTCACCACTGCCAAAAGCCAGTCCGTTAGTGCCAATAAGCGTCCCGTCACTGACCAGCGTTCCGCCGCTCCAGCTGTTTCTACCGGCGAGCGTTAGCTGCCCTGAACCCGCTTTATTAAACGACCCCTCACCGGTTATATCATTAAGCCAGACATCGGCTGCGGATAACCCTCCTTGAGCGGCATCCATGGTGACGACGACATCATGATTAAAAGCGCCATAACCGTTGGCCGCCGCGAAAAGGTTTAATCTGTCGTAACCCATGCCGTTATCGAGCGGCCCCCCGGATGGGGTTTCCGTGGTGGCGAGAATTTCCCGTCGCTGTGCATCGGTTAAGTACGGGTAACGGCTTTCAATCAGTATCCCGGCATTTTCAGGAACGACCGGCGCCTGCGTGGTGTCTCCTGAGGGAATAAAAGCAAAAGTGGTTTTAGCCAGGTATTCGGCTTTATCAGCTTGATACTGTTGGTAGGCTATTTTGCATTTTCACCGGAGTAACAATACGTTATTTCGCCATTACAGGCTGTAGTGTAGAAAGACTGCGCTTGCTGCAGAGCATCGGCGCGCAGTTCAGGATTGGCCATCAAATTTTCGATGGCATAAAAAATAGCGTGCATTCTGCCGCCGATGACATCCAACGGCGAATGCATGCCGGCAACGGCTCGGCTGTATCCGAGATCGGCTGCCTGAAGCATCAGGGCCGAATACTGCTGAGGTATTGCCCACGCAAGCCCAAGACCGGCAAGAAAAGCGGCATTGGTGTGCCCGCTTGGAAAACCGCCGTCGGTTTCTGGGGTAGGGCTACGGGCAGGAACCAACGACGCCATTGTTACCCAGTCAAGGCTTTCGCCATCGAGGGTCTGGCGAAATGGACGGGGATAGCTGTAATACTCCTTCGCCGGGTTAGTCGATGCATTATCGCCACGTAAAACATCCACCAATTCAATAACTTTCCCCAGGCCGCTATCCGTGGAGCCTAAGCCGGTCCCTTCGTCGTCAATGCGGGAGAGATAGGCCTGTGGGGGGATAGAATTGATGGTTGTCGTGGCCCCGGTTTCATTGATGAAGAGTATTTCCAGCGGACCTAGTCCGGCAAGTAAACTGTAATTCTGATTACGCCGATCGAATAAATAGGTCTTGAGTTCATCTTCCGGAGTTCTATTTCTGGCGAGAGCCGCATTGATGGCCATATTTTGTCGTAGGACCTGCGCACCGG
>CABUCP010000066.1 GCA_902490055.1 uncultured Klebsiella sp.
CAACGGAAACGTTGTATGTCGATGGCGGTAAAGCAGCAGAAAAACCGCTGGTGATGATTGCCGCCGCCGCGGTGATCCGTAATCCGTGGGCAGGGCTGGGCTATGTCGATGACCTTGCGCCGCAAATCCGTGAATTCGCGCCGATCCTTGGCGAGCTGCTCACCGGCCTGATCCTCAAGGAAGCCGGCAGCGGTGAAAAAGTCGAAGCGTTTGGTAAAAGCGCGATCGTCGGTCTTGATGGCGAGCTGGAGCACGCTTCGGCGCTTATCCACACGCTGCACTTCGGTAACCACTACCGCAGCGCGGTGCAGAGTAAGAGCTATCTGGCGTTTAACAATACTCGCGGGCCGGCGAACTCGCCGGTGCTGATCCCAATGATGAACAAGAATGATGAAGGCAGCCGTGAGCACTACCTGACCATGCAGTTCAACATCTGCGATGCGCCGCGTTATGACGAAATCGTTATTGCGCTGGGCGCGGCGCTGGGCGGACGCCCGCATCACCGTATTGGCAACCGTTATTCCGACCTGAAAGAGTTAGGCCATGATGCGCAAAACCCAGCTGCTGTCTGATCGTCAGATGCGGGTCAGTTATCTGGAGGCCGGCGCTGGCGAGCCGCTGGTGCTGATCCACGGCGTCGGTATGAATGCGGCGTCCTGGTATCCGCAGATTGAGGCGCTGAGCCGCTATTTCCGGGTAATTGCCGTCGATATGCCGGGACATGGCGAAAGCGACGCGTTTCAACAGCCGGTGACCTTAACGGACTACGTGGCCTGGCTGAATGATTTTTTGCGTACCCAGCCCGAGCGCCGTTTTGCGGTAGCCGGCCATTCGATGGGGGCGCTTATCGCCTCCGGGCTGGCCATTGATTATCCGCAGTGGGTGAGCCACGCGGTGGTGATGAGCGGCGTGTACCGCCGTAATGAGCAGGCGCGCCGCGCCGTACTGCAGCGGGCCCGTGAACTGGCGGCCGGCGAGGCGCAGCTGGATTCGCCGCTGGCGCGTTGGTTTAGCAACAACGCGGAGGAAGCGATTTTGCGCGAACAGGTCGGCGGCTGGCTGGCGGAAGTGAATCTGCAGGGCTATGCCGCGGCGTATCAGGCCTTCGCCGGCGGCGATCGGGTCTATGCCGACCGCTGGCAGGAGATCCGCTGCCCGGTGCTGGTGCTGACCGGTGAACTGGATGCCAACTCCAGCCCACAAATGGCGCAGGAGATGGCGGCGGCGGCGCCGCTGGGTCAGGCGGTCATTATTGATGGCGCCCGGCATATGGTCAGCCTGACTGATGCGCCACGCGTCAACCATGAAATGCTGAGCTTCCTGCAGTGCGGCTCGGCGCGACAGAGCAACAATGCCAATATGGCGGGACTCACTCATGCAAACAGATAAACGTAGACAACTCCGCGACGCTTTTGGCGCGTTTATGACCGGCGTCACCGTCGTCACCAGCCGCGATAAAAACGGCGACCCGATTGGCTTTACCGCCAACTCGTTCTCTTCGGTTTCGCTGGATCCGGCGCTGCTGTTGGTCAGTATCGATAAGCGTTCGGCCAATTTTAGCAACTTCACCGAGTGCGCCTATTTCGCCGTCAATATTCTGGCGGAACAGCAGAAAGAAACCTCCAATATTTTCGCGCAGAAAGTTGAGGACCGCTTTGCCCTGATCGACTGGCGCGCCAGTGAAAACGGCAGCCCGCTTATCGATGACAGTTCCGCGTGGTTTGATTGCGCGCTGCATCAGGTCATCGACGCCGGCGATCACGCGATTTTGCTGGGGCGAGTTGAAGGCTTTGATTCCGTTGGCACCGCGGGGCTTGGCTACTATCGCGGCGCCTACTTTACTCCGTACCACAACGCTGAAGCGTTGATTAATCGCCTTAGCGTTGAAGTCAGCGCGTTGATTGAGTTCAACGGCCAGGCGGTGATGGTGCCGCATGGCGAGGGTTATCGCCTGCCGACCCGCAGCGTGGCGAAAGGCAGCGTCGACGACACCTTAAAAGCGCTCATGACGGAGCTGGGGATTAATGCCAGCCCGGGCTTTGTCTATTCGGTATATGAAGATCGTCAGAACAATAAGCAGCATATCGTGTTGCTGTGCGCGCTGCCGACCGAGCCGGAAAGTGAGCGACCGGCCCTGCAGCAGGCGCAATGGTACGACCTGGAAAAACTGTCGGCGCTGCCGATTGGCGATTCGGCGCTGAAATCTTTAATGAACCGTTTTGTACGAGAAAGCGCCGTCGGCAATTACAGCATCTACTACGGTGACGAATTAAGCGGGTCAATTAAGCAATTCGCTAGCTGAATTTATACTGGAGCCCCAAATGAAACTGTCTCTTTTTATTCATATGGAACGCATCTCGCCGGATGAGCCGCAGGATAAGCTCTACAACGAGATGATGGCGCTGTGTGAAATGGCCGATGAAGCCGGCATGCATGCTATCTGGACCGGCGAGCATCATGGGATGAATTTTACCATCGCGCCGAACCCGTTTATCAATCTCGCCGATTTAGCCAACCGCACCAAACGGGTACGTTTGGGCACCGGCACCATTATTGCCCCGTTTAACCATCCGCTGCGGCTGGCCGGCGAAGCGGCCATGACCGATATCATCACCGGCGGCCGCCTCGAGTTGGGTATCGCGCGCGGGGCATACAATTACGAATACCAGCGTTTGATGCCTGGGCTCGACGCCTGGGAGGCCGGGCAGCGAATGCGTGAATTGGTACCGGCGGTGAAAAAACTGTGGGAAGGCGATTACGCGCACCAGGGGGAGTACTGGCAATTCCCTGCATCGACCTCCTCGCCGCAGCCTAAGCAGCAGCCGCATCCGCCGATCTGGATTGCTGCCAGGGACCCGAATAGCCATGAGTTTGCGGTCAGCAACGGCTGCAACGTGCAGGTGACGCCGCTGCATCAGGGCGAAGAAGAGATTGTCCGCCTGGCGGAGTGTTTCCACGAAACCCGTCAGCGTCTGGCGCCGGAAAAACCGCTGAAAATTATGCTGCTGCAGCATGGCTTCGTCGCTGAGGATGAAAATGACGCCCTACAGGCCGCCGAAGAACTTAACCGTTTTTATAACTATTTTGGCGCCTGGTTTAAGAATGAGCGCCCGGTCAGCCAGGGGCTGATTCAGCCGCTCAGCGACGAAGAGATCGCTGCCAATACCTATTATTCCGCCGCCGCCATGCGCAAAAATCTCGCCATTGGCACGCCGAATGAAATCATCACCCGGCTGAAAAAATATGAAGCGCTGGGCTATGACGAATTTGCGTTGTGGATTGATAGCGGAATGCCGTTTGAGCGGAAAAAGGCGTCACTGACCCGCTTTATTCAGCAAGTTATGCCCGAATTTCGTTAACAGGTGCCGAGATGGAATCGTTCGATCTTTATATAGACGGTGTGTTTGAGCGCGGCGCAGCGCGCTTTTCATCGCTCAACCCAGCAACTGCCCAGCCGTGGGCGGAGATTGCCGAAGCGCGGGAAGAAGAGGTAGATCGCGCGGTAGCCGCCGCAAAGCGGGCATTTTACGACCCGGCCTGGCGTGGGTTAACCGCCAGCGCTCGCGGCAAACTGCTGTTGAAACTGGCTGACCTGGTGGAGCAAAACGCCGATGAGCTGGCGCGGCTTGAAACGCTGGACAGCGGAAAAATCATTCGCGAAACGCGATCGCAGATTGCCTACGTGGCTGAATATTACCGCTATTACGCCGGCCTCGCCGACAAGCTGGAAGGCCGCACGCTGGCGATTGATAAGGCGGATACCGAAACCTGGACGCGGCGTGAAGCGGTCGGCGTCGTGGCCGCGATTATTCCGTGGAACAGCCAGCTCTTTTTATCGGCGGTGAAGATCGGCCCGGCGCTGGCGGCAGGTTGTACTGTCGTGGTGAAAGCGGCGGAAAGCGCCCCTACGCCGCTGCTGGCCTTTGCCCGACTGATTGCCGATGCGGGATTCCCGGCGGGCGTCTGTAACGTGATAACCGGCTTTGCCGGGACGTGCGGGACGCGGTTAACAACCCATCCGGACGTGGACCATATCGCCTTTACCGGCGGCCCCGAGACCGCTCGCCATATCGTACGTAACAGTGCGGAAAACCTTAGTAAAACCACCCTTGAGCTGGGCGGTAAGTCGCCCTTTATCGTCTTTGAGGATGCGGATTTGGACAGCGCCGCCAATGCGCAGGTTGCGGCGATATTTGCCGCCTCCGGGCAGAGCTGCGTCGCCGGTTCGCGCCTGCTGGTGGCGGAAAGCGTCAAAGAGCAACTGCTGGAAAAATTAGTTGAGCGGGTTAAACGGATTGTCATCGGCAGCCCGGACGACGCGGCGACGCAATTTGGCCCATTGTGTACCCAGCGCCAAAAGACGCTCATCGAGCAGGTGGTCAGCCGCTCGCTGGAGCAGGGCGCCCGGCTGGTGACCGGCCATTATGCTATCGACTCTCCTGGTTACTACTATCCGCCGACGATCCTTGATTGCTCGGCTACGCCGCAGGCGGAAAGCGTGGTGCGCGAGCTATTTGGCCCGGTGCTTTCGCTCGTCACCTTCCGTGATGAAGCGGAAGCCATACGGCTGGCGAATGCCACCGATTACGGACTGGCTGCCGGCGTCTTTACGCGCAATCTGGCTCGCGCGCATCGCGCAACCCGCGATCTGCGCTGTGGGATCGTGTGGATCAATACCTATCGTATGGTATCGCCGCTGGCGCCTTTCGGTGGATATGGTCTGTCCGGACACGGGCGGGAGGGCGGAATGGAAGCGGCGCTGGAATTTACCACCACGAAAACCGTGTGGCTGCGCACCAGCGACGAGCCGATCGACGATCCCTTTATCATGCGCTGAACCGGCGCTTTTCTCTCCTCGCGCTACGGTTGGCGCGACGGCCGGTTACGGTAAGGCCAGCAGCGCCTTACCGCAGCTCCCTTAACGGAATAACCCCAGCTTGTATTCCCGGGAACACCGCGTTCCCAGGGCTGGTTGTGCTCTTTTTTAGACATTCGAACCCTACACATTAAAGAAAAAAATCCCCATTAACGGAGGATAAAATGTCCCGAAGCCACGTAATTGAAAATAAGACGGTGGACTACGTTCCGGCCAATGAACGGCACGGCCAGGCGCGCAGTCTTTTCACCTTATGGTTTTGTACCAATATTGCGCCGCTGGCGGTGGTGACCGGCGCGATATCGACGCAAACTTTTCACCTTAATATTCTGTCGGCGATAAGCGCGATTATTGCCGGACACATGTTTGGCGGGCTTTTTCTGGCGCTCACTTCCGCACAGGGGCCGCGGGTTGGCATTCCGCAGATGGTGCAGAGCCGGGCGCAGTTCGGCCGCTACGGTTCGCTGCTGGTGGTTGCTTTTACTACCATGATTTATCTTGGATTTTTTATTTCGAACGTCACGCTGTCCGGAAAAGTCATCAATAATGTGATACCGACAATCCCGCTGACCAGCGCCACGGTGGTTGGCGCGATTGCCGCCACCCTGATCGGCATTATTGGTTATCGATTTATTCATCGAATCAATAAAATTGGCGCCTGGGTGATGGGCTCGGCGCTGCTGGCGGGGTTAGTGATGATGCTCACTCAACCCTTGCCAGCCGGCTTCTGGCAGCAAGGTTCATTCAGTCTTAACGGCTGGTTCGCAACCTTCTGTATCTGCGCGGTATGGCAGATGAGTTTTTCACCATATACCTCTGATTATTCCCGCTATTTGCCGGAAAATATCGGCGTATTTAAACCGTTTATCTGCACTTGGGCGGGAGCCTGCTGCGGCACGATTCTGGCCTTTCTGGTGGGAGTCGTGGCGATTAACGTCGTCGGCGGCGAGGGCGATGCGATGGCGGCGGTGCGTCAGGCGACCGGGGGATTAGGGCCGGTGCTTATGGTACTGTTTCTGCTCAATATTATTTGCCATAACTCGATGAATCTCTATGGTTCGGTGCTGTCGTTGATTACCGCCGTGCAGACTTTCCGCCCGCACTGGCGGCCGGATGCGCGGGTGCGGATGCTGTTTTCTGCCGTGGTGTTGGTCGGGGGAGTGCTCGTCTCGGTGGCGGCGGCGGCCAATTTTGTCGCCTTCTTCCTGAATCTGATCTGGGCTTTAATCGGCGTGCTCATTCCATGGTGCGTCATTAACCTGCTTGATTTTTACGTTATCAATAAGCAGCGTTATGACATCGACGCCATTTTTAGCGCCGATGGCGGGCGCTACGGGCTGGTGAACCGCCGCGCGCTGCTGGTCTACTTTGGCGGCGTGTTGGTGCAGGTGCCGTTTGTTGAAAATGCTTTTTATACCGGGCCGTGGGCGCATCTGGTGCCCGGCGCCGACATCTCATGGATGATTAGCCTGGTGGTCACCAGTCTGGCGTATATGCGTTTTCATCAACGTGGCGCGGTAGCGTATTATGGCCGGGAAAAATCGCGGGTAACCGGCCTGATGGATAACGGTTCCTGACCGGTTAGCGGGGCGAGATGCCCCGCGCTTATCGCTGCTGTTTTTCGCTCATCAACTGACGGCAGCGCTGTTGGTCTTCGCCGATCGCCGCTTGCTCGTCCGCGCTCAACTGCTGCCAGGTGCTGAGCATCTTGTCGCCCAGCGCGGAAATATAGTGATTTTTCCGCAGCGCGTAATCGGCGTTGCCGCCTTCGACGATGTTTTCCATGTCACGTAAAAACGCCTGCGGATCGCTGTGGTCAATCACGCAAAACACCGAGCGGTAATAGCTTTCTTCTTCTGCGGAGTAGTGTGGCGTTAGCCACCAGGCGATAACGGCGGCCAGCGCCAGCAGCGGGAGGATAAAACGTAACGTCTTCAACATGTGGCATTCAGTCAGGCAAATGGGAGGGCTAGTGTACCTGCTGGTAGATGATAATGTAAAAGCGGAGGCAGCATGCCTCCGCTACGCGGTAATGAACGACGGTACTTAATGATCCTACAGCAGTCCAATCTCCCTGGCGGTGCGGTCAACGGCGCGTTTGGTTTTTTCAACCAGCTCATCAAGTTCGCTATGCCCGGCAATCAGCGCCGGCGCCATGATCATGCGGCCTAACGTCGAGCGGATAATCACTCCTTCCTCAAAGCCGATAGTGCGGCAGCGCCAGGCCAGTTCGTTCTCGTTGGCAAAGCGTTTGCGGGTGGCTTTATCTTCGGCAAACTGCAGGGCGGCCACCAGTCCGGTACCCTGAACTTCGCCGATCAGCGGATGATTCCCGAAGACTTCGCGCAGCGTCTTTTGCAGATACGGGCCGCTATCGGTGCGTACCCGGGTGACGTGGTTTTCATCGCGTAAGGCTTTCAGGTTGGCAATGGCGACCGCTGCCGCTACCGGGTGGCCGGAATAGGTCAGGCCGTGCGGGAAGACGCCGCCTTTTTCCACCAGTACTTCGGCCATACGCTTGCTCAGTACCAGGCCGCCCATCGGCACGTAACCAGAAGTCAGCCCTTTGGCAATCGATAGCGTATCCGGTTCGAAGCCAAAGTACTGATGCGCAAACCATTCGCCGGTACGGCCAAAGCCGCCAATTACCTCATCGGCGCACAGCAGCACGTCATACTGACGGCAGATACGCTGGATCTCCGGCCAATAGCTTTCCGGCGGGAAGATCATTCCGCCAGCGCCCTGGAACGGCTCGGCGATAAAGCCGGCGACGTTTTCCGCGCCGAGCTCGAGGATTTTCTCTTCCAACTGGCGGGCGCAGCGCAGGCCGAACTCCTGCGGCGTCAGGTTGCCGCCGTGCATATACCAGTAGGGTTCATCGATGTGGGCGATGTCCGGGATCACGCCGCCCATTTCATGCATGAACTTCATACCGCCGAGCCCGGTTGCCGCCAGCGTGGAGCCGTGATAGCCGTTCCAGCGGCCAATCATCACCTTTTTCTCCGGCTTACCGAGGATCTGCCAGTAGCGGCGAACGGTACGAATCAGCACTTCGTTCGATTCCGAACCGGAGTTGGTGTAGATAGCGTGGCTGTAGTGCGACGGCAGCAGGCTGAACAGCAGTTCGGAAAGCTCGATCACCGCCGGATGGGTGGTGTGGAAGAACATGTTGTAATAGGGTAGTTTAGCAAACTGCGCCGCGGCGGCATCCGCCAGATCCTGGCGGCTATAGCCCAGTTGGGTACACCACAGGCCGGACATCCCGTCGAGATATTTATTACCGTCGTTATCCCACAGGTATAGCCCTTCGCCGCGTACCATGACGCGCGCGCCTTCGGCGTTCAGCGCTTTTTGATCCAGGAAGGCATGAATATGGTGAGCCGCATCTGAATGTTGGTAATCTGACGTCGAACGGTTCTGATTGCTTGGATTAGTCATTTCGTCTCTCCTGTCTGCGAAAGCGTAAAAAGTGATGCAGGCTGCGGCCCACTAGCGAAACTGAAACCAGGTTGTTTTGAGGCTGGTGAATTTATCAAAGGCGTGCAGCGACAGATCGCGGCCAAAGCCTGACTGCTTGTTGCCGCCAAAGGGCACGGTGACGTCCAGCGCATCGACGGTATTCACCGATACCGTGCCGGCGGTCAGCTGCGCGGCGACGCGATGGGCGCGGTGCAGGTTGTCGGTCCATAGCGAGGCGGCTAGCGCGTAGATATGGTTATTTGCCAGATGGACCGCCTCCTGCTCGCTGTCGAAGGGATAAACCGCCAGCACCGGGCCGAAGATCTCCTCTTTCCACAGCGCCATCTCTTCGTTCACCTCGGCCAGTAGCGTTGGCTGGACGTAGTTGGCGACACCGTCAATTTCTATCGCCCTTCCGCCGGTAAGCAGCGTTGCGCCCTCGGCCTGCGCGCGCTGGACGGCGGCGAGTACTTTTTCGGTATGCGCGGCGCTGACCATTGCCCCCATACGGGCATCCGGGTCAAGCGGATGCGCCGGGGCCCAGGCCTGCATTTTTTCCTGCAGTTTGGCAATGAAGGCCGCGTAAATTGGGCGTTCAACCAGCAGGCGGGAGTTTGCTGAACAGACTTCGCCCTGATTAAAACAGATGCCGAACGCCGCTTTCTCAGCGGCCAGATCGAGGTCCTGGCAGTCGGCGAAGATGATATTGGCGCTCTTGCCGCCGCACTCCAGCCACACCTGTTTAAGATTGGATTGCGCCGAATAGGCCATAAAAGCTTTGCCGACGGCGGTTGAGCCGGTGAAGGCGATGGTGTCGATATCGTGATGCAATCCCAATGCGCTTCCGGTTTCGGTTCCCAGCCCGGTCACCACGTTAAGCACGCCCGGCGGAATACCGGCCTCCAGCGCCAGTTCGCCCAAGCGTAGAGCGCTAAACGGCGAGTTTTCCGAAGGCTTGAGGATCACGCTATTCCCGGCGGCCAGCGCCGGTCCTAACTTCCAGGAGGCGAGGTCGAGCGGGAAATTCCACGGCACGATGGCGGCGACCACGCCGATTGGCTGACGGGTGATGGTTGCCAGCGAACCGGGCCTGGCGGGGGCCACTTCATCGTAGATTTTGTCCACGCTTTCGGCATACCAGCTGAGGATGTGCGCGGCGCCGGGGACATCAATATTCAGCGCATCGTTGACCGGTTTGCCCATGCTGACGCTTTCCAGCAGCGCCAGCTCTTCACGATGCTGGAGGATCAGCGCCGACAGGCGCAGCAGCGCGCGTTTACGCTCCTGCGGCGCCAGCCCTGACCAGATGCCGGAAGTAAACGCGCGGCGCGCGGAGGCGACGGCAATATCGATATCTTCCGCCTGCAGTGACGTCACTTCCGCCAGTATTGCATTGCTGGCTGGATTAATGGCAGGGCAGACTTTGCGGCTTTTCGCGACGTACGGTTGACCATCGATAATGGCGTGGCTGATAAAGCGCTGCTCCTGCAGCTTGCGCTGCCAAAAGTTTCTATCAGACATGAACCTTCTCCTTCGCATGTTGCGTAATTGTTATTTATTTGTTTCTTTGAGTTCATGATGCAGGAGGGTAATGCGGCGAGAAAGGACTAAAAATTGAGGCTACCTCTATAAAAATCGTTGTTAGCCAGCATTGGCGATTTTCTGTGATCCAGAGCGGGTCGTTGGGTGTTGTGATGGCGTTCAAATAATGGGGGTGTGTGATTTTTCAATTAGCTGTAATGCAAAGCGTTTTTGTTTTCCGCTAGTTTTCGGCGTCGGCGAGATAAGCATATCGTTAG
The DNA here is from genome assembly GCA_902490055.1 of uncultured Klebsiella sp. GTDB lineage: Bacteria > Pseudomonadota > Gammaproteobacteria > Enterobacterales > Enterobacteriaceae > Klebsiella. The sequence continues at coordinate 10,135 of CABUCP010000066.1, forward strand.
CAATATTAAATATTCTTAGAATTAATTACTGAGAATAAAAATAATACTCATGACAAAATGAATC
>CABUCP010000067.1 GCA_902490055.1 uncultured Klebsiella sp.
GGGTGGCCACATGGATAAATTGCTTGAGCGTTTTCTGCAGTACGTTTCTTTAGATACGCAATCGAAGCCTGGCGTGCGTCAGGTTCCTAGTACAGAAGGACAGTGGAAGTTGCTGCATCTGCTGCAGAACCAGCTACAGGACATGGGGCTGGTCAACGTGACGTTGAGTGAGAAAGGCACGGTGATGGGCACGCTCCCCGCCAACGTCGCGGGCGATATTCCGGCCATTGGCTTTATTTCTCACGTTGACACCGCGCCGGATTTCAGCGGCAAGAACGTCAATCCGCAAATCGTTGAAAATTATCGCGGCGGCGATATCGCGCTGGGCATTGGCGATGAGGTGCTGTCACCGGTAATGTTCCCGGTGCTGCATCAACTGCTGGGGCAGACGTTAATTACCACTGACGGGAAAACGCTGCTCGGCGCCGATGACAAAGCCGGCATTGCCGAAATCATGACGGCGCTGGCTACGCTGCAGGCGAAAAACATCCCTCACGGCGATATTCGCGTCGCCTTTACGCCTGATGAAGAAGTCGGGAAAGGGGCGAAGCATTTTGACGTCGCCGCGTTCGATGCCCGCTGGGCCTATACCGTGGACGGCGGCGGCGTTGGCGAGTTGGAGTTCGAAAACTTTAATGCCGCTTCCGTGACGATCAAAATCGTCGGTAATAACGTTCACCCCGGAACCGCGAAAGGGGTAATGGTCAATGCGCTGTCGCTGGCGGCGCGTATTCACGCCGAAGTACCGGCCGATGAAGCGCCGGAAACTACCGAAGGCTACGAAGGTTTTTATCACCTGACTAACATCAAGGGCAGCGTTGATCGGGCGGAAATGCACTACATTTTGCGCGATTTCGACCGCAAGCAGTTTGAGGCGCGCAAACGCAAAATGATGGAGATCGCCAAAAAAGTTGGCAAAGGGCTGCACCCTGACTGCTATATCGAACTGGTGATCGAAGATAGCTATTACAACATGCACGAGAAGGTGATCGCGCATCCGCACATAGTGGATATCGCGCGTCAGGCGATGGTGGATTGCGATATTGAACCGCAGATGAAACCAATTCGCGGTGGTACCGACGGCGCCCAGCTTTCGTTTATGGGGTTACCGTGCCCGAATCTGTTCACTGGCGGCTATAACTATCACGGCAAACATGAGTTTGTCACCCTGGAAGGCATGGAGAAAGCCGTACAGGTCATTGTGCGTATTGCAGAGCTGACGGCAAAACGCTAAACCCAGAGCCCGATCCTGTAGGCCCGGTAAGGCGCGAGCCGACACCGGGCAAAAAGAGGCCATATAAGCTGAAGAGGAGGGAACCTCTGATGTCAAATTATCGCCGTAGTTATATCCCCGGCGGCACCTGGTTTTTTACTGTCAATTTGCAAAATCGTCAAAGCGATCTTCTGACTTGTCGAATCGCTCAACTCCGCACGGCGATCGCGCTCGTTAAACGCAAAAAGCCCTTCCTGATTAACGCGTAGGTTATTTTACCTGAACATATGCACTGTATCTGGACGTTGCCGGAGGGCGATTCCGATTATTCCGGTCGTTGGCGGGAAATAAAGAAAGCGTTTACTCGCGCATTAGCGCAGAGCCAAATCTGGCAGCCGCGTTTTTGGGAACATGCTATCCGTAATGATGAAGATTATCGGCGACATATGGATTACGTTTATATCAATCCAGTGAAACACAGGCTTGTCGGGCGGGTGCAGGATTGGCCGTATTCGACATTCCATCGCGATGTGCGGCAAGGGTTATATCCTGTGGATTGGGCGGGTGATATCGCCGAAATAGGGGCCGGGGAGCGACGGTAATATGCCGGATGGCGGCTACGCCTTATCCGGCCTACGGATCCAGTGCCGCGTGTAGGCCCGGTAAGCGCTGTGCCAGCGGGCGGGATGCGGGTGAGATACGTTTGTCGGCCCGGTAAGCGCAGCGCCAGCGGGCGGGAAGTGGGTAAGGTACGTTTGTCGGCCCGGTAAGCGCAGCGCCGCCGGGCGGGATGCGGGTGAGGTACGTTTGTCGGCCCGGTAAGCGCAGCGCCGCCGGGCGGAAGTGGGTGAGGTATGTTTGTCGGCCCGGTAAGCGCAGCGCCGCCGGGCGGGAAGTGGGTGAGGTACGTTTGTCGGCCCGGTAAGCGCAGCGCCACCGGGCGGGATGCGGGTGAGGTATGTTTGTAGGCCCGGTAAGCGCAGCGCCAGCGGGCGGGATGCGGGTGAGGTACGTTTGTCGGCCCGGTAAGCGCAGTACCACCGGACGGGAAGTGGGTAAGGTACGTTTGTAGGCCCGGTAAGCGCAGCGCCACCGGGCGGGATATCAACTCAGTCCTCGAAGAACCAGTAACCGCTGTTGACCAGCGCCGCCAGCATGGCAAGGAACGATGGATCCTCCAGCGCATCGCCGAAATGCTCGGCGCGCAGCGTCAGGTGCGTCGCCAGCGCATCAAGCGCCGGGCGGTGCGGTGAATCCACTTTCTCGCCGTTGACGAACACTTCGCCATTGATACGCAGCACGCGCAGGCCGCCAAGGCGCGCGAGTTTATCCCCCTGCTGTAGAGCATCGTAAATTTCGTCCGGCTGATACGGCGGCTCCGGCGGCGCGACGTCAAGTTCGTGGCGGGATTGCGTAATAAACTCGCCGAACCACTGTTTAAAGTGTTCTGGCTGGTTAATCAACCCGAGCATCATGTCGCGCAGGCGATCCAGTTCGACCGGCAGAATATCGGCCGGATGGTCGCGGGACGGCACGTCCGGGTCGGCGTAGCGCTGGCTGCCCAGTTCGCGTTGCAGAACATAGTCAGCGAAACCGCTGAACAGCTCGCGGGCGTTTGGTGAACGATAGCCGACCGAATAGTTAAGCGAATTTTCCAGCGAGTAGCCTTCATGCGGGAATCCCGGTGGGATATAAAGAATATCGCCAGGTTCCATCTCTTCGTCAATGATGGCTTCGAACGGATCGACCTGAAGCAGGTCAGGATGCGGGCAGTGCTGCTTCATTGGCACCTTTTCGCCCACGCGCCAGCGGCGGCGGCCGGTACCCTGAATAATCGAGATGCGGACCCACGCCGCCGCCGGGGACGGAGAAGGAGATCATCAGGTCGTCGATACGCCAGTCCGGCAGGGCGCGGAATGGGTGCATCAGCGCTGCCGTCGGCTCATGCCAGTTATTCACCGCCTGCACCAGCAGCGACCAGTTGTTTTCGCTCAGATGGTCGTAGCTTTCAAATGGACCGTGGCTGACCTGCCATTTTCCGTCCTGGTGGCTCACCAGGCGGCTGTCGACTTCGCTCTCCATGGCCAGGCCGGCCAGTTCATCCGGGCTAATCGGATCGACGAAGTTAGCGAACCCGCGTTTTAATACCACCGGACGTTTTTGCCAGTAGCGTTCGATAAAGTCGGGCCAGTTAAGCGTTAATTGATAATCCATATTTATATTCCACAGCAGGTGTCTGTCTGGGATTATAACGGATGCGGCGCCGCGGCGATGCAGGCGCCGTTAAAAAACTGTTGCTTTAGCTCTCTTTATCGTCAGGAAGTTGACGGCCAAAGATAACCTCCATGCAGGCGCCGCCGAGCAGGCTGTCGCCGGTCAGGATGTTGCCGTCGTACTGCTCGACGATATCGCGGGCCACCGACAGGCCGACGCCCTGGCCCGGGCGCAGCGTATCCGCGCGCTGGCCACGGTCGAATACCGCCGTACGCTGGCTGCGGGGAATGCCGGGGCCGTCATCTTCCACCAGAATATGTAGCTGATTGTCGGTGGTCTGGCGCACCGAAACTTCGACAAACTCAAGACAGTACTTACAGGCGTTATCCAGAACGTTGCCCATTACTTCCATAAAATCGTTTTGTTCGCCAACAAAGCTGGTCTCCGGCGAAATATCGAGGGTGATGTTTACCCCTTTGCGCTGATAGACTTTATTTAGCGCGGAAGTCAGGCTGTCCAGCAGCGGCGCGATGGGATGCAGCTCGCGGCTGAGCAGAGCGCTGCCGCTGCGCATGCTGGCGCGATGCAGATAATAACCAATTTGCTGTGAGATGCGGCTAATCTGCTCCAGCATAACCGGCTCCGCTTCGCTGACGCTGATTTTCTCGCCGCGCAGCGAGCGCAGAGTACTTTGCAGCACCGCCAGCGGCGTTTTCAGGCTGTGGGTTAAATCGGTGAGGGTGGTACGGTATTTGTCGTAGCGATCGCGCTCGCTTTTCAGCAGCCGGTTAAGGTTGCTGACCAGCCCGGTGAGTTCGCGGGTGGTGTTCGAGTCGAGCATTTCACGATGGTGTTCTTCCAGCTCGCGCACCTCTTTCGCTAACGATTCAATGGGCCGCAGGCTCCACCAGGCGGCGACCCACAGCAGCGGGATGACCAGCAACAGGTTAGCGGCGAGTACGTAGATAAACCAGCTCCATACCATATAGGAACGTTTAAGCTCCACCGGAATGGTATCAACGACCACGATACTCAATTGCGGCATTTTATCGGTTGCCGGGTAGAGGTTAATCGCCACCGAGTGGGTCATCTCTGAAGAGTCATCCTCTTCACGGATAGCGTCAAGCTGTTCGCGGACTTCGTTATTATTGCGCAGCAGCATACTACTACTGTCGACGTCGGCCTCAATCTCATGGAAGCCGTTGCTTTTTAGCCACTCCGGCTGAATGCGCTTTACCAGCCAGGGGACGTCGTGCTGCGCCCACAGCAGTTTACCTTTCGCATCATAAATCAGCGTCACCGTCGGACTCTGCATATTGAGATTTTCCGGGATGTCGACATCGATGCTGTTATTCTCCCACTTTGCCAGCATATAAAACAGATTGCTCTCGCCGCGCAGCAGGCGGAAGGTGGTTTTATCAAAGCTGACGCTGTAGCCCACCAGCGCGACCATTCCGTAGGCCAGCGACAGGATTAGCACCACGGCGGCGGTCGCCAGCAGGAAGCGGACACGCAGGGAGAGCGGTAAGATATGGCGCAGCACGCTTTTCATCCGCGAAGTTCGAATAGGTAACCCTGGCCGCGTACGGTGGTGATCACGTCCTGCGGGTATTGCGCCTGGATTTTCTTACGCAGGCGGCCCATCAGAACGTCGATAGTGTGGCTTTCGCGTAGCTCGGCGTCAGGATAAAGCTGCAGCATCAGCGAGTCTTTGCTGACGACTTTGCCGCGGTTGCGGATCAGCGTTTCCATGATGGTGTATTCGAAAGCGGTGAGCTTAATCGGCTGGTCGTTGACCGACAGCTCGCGGCGTGACAAATCAACCTGGAAAGGCGGAATAGAAATCACCTGCGAGGCCAGGCCGCTGTTACGGCGCAGCAGCGCCTGCATGCGGGCGGCGACCTCTTCGATATGGAAAGGCTTGGTGACGTAGTCATCGGCGCCGGCGCTCAGCACTTCGACTTTGTCCTGCCAGCCTTCGCGGGCGGTTAACACCAGCACCGGCACCGACACGTCATGGCTGCGCCAGCGGCGGATCAACGACAGGCCGTCTTCATCCGGCAGGCCGAGGTCGACGATGGCGACGTCCGGGATATGCTCGCCCAAATAGTAATCTGCTTCCTTTGCGTCTTCCGCGGCATCCACCTGGTGACCCAGTTCCTGTAGCTGAACCTTGAGGTGATGGCGCAGCAGAGCATTATCCTCAACGACGAGTACGCGCATACCCATTCTCCATTTCATTTTCGATTTGAATAGTTTAACGCCATTATGTGGCGCTGGGGATAAACATTCTATAAACCAGGCGGGAGGGAAACTTTTTCTGCGTGAATAGTGGGTGATTGCCAGGCAGCACGCGCTTTAACGTTACGCATGCTACCTGGGTCCGGCGGGTTACTTCAGCTCATCGACCATGGTGGTCGCGCGGCCGATGTAGTTCGCTGGCGTCATCGCTTTCAGGCGAACTTTTTCTGCTTCCGGCAACGGCAGACCGTCAATGAACTGCTGCATGCCTTCGGCGTCCACGCGCTTGCCGCGGGTCAACTCTTTCAGCTTCTCGTAAGGTTTCTCGATACCGTAGCGGCGCATCACGGTCTGAATCGGCTCTGCCAGCACTTCCCAGTTGTGATCCAGTTCGTCCAGCAGACGATCCTGGTTCAGCTCCAGTTTGCTTACGCCTTTCAGGGTGGATTGGTAAGCGATCAGCGCATAGCCGATACCTACGCCGAGGTTACGCAGGACGGTGGAGTCGGTCAGGTCGCGCTGCCAGCGGGAAACCGGCAGCTTGCTGGCCAGATGCTGCATGACGGCGTTTGCCAGGCCGAGGTTGCCTTCGGAGTTTTCGAAGTCAATCGGGTTCACTTTATGCGGCATGGTCGAGGAGCCGATTTCCCCGGCGATGGTTTTCTGTTTGAAGTGGTTGAGCGCAATGTAGCCCCACACATCGCGGTCGAAATCGATCAGGATGGTATTGAAGCGAGCCATGCAATCGAACAGTTCGGCGATGTAGTCGTGCGGCTCGATTTGGGTGGTGTACGGGTTCCACTGAATGCCAAGCGAAGTAACGAACTCTTCGCTGAACTGGTGCCAGTCAACTTCCGGGTAGGCGGCGATGTGGGCGTTGTAGTTACCGACCGCGCCGTTGATTTTACCGAGAATTTCTACCTGGTTCAGTTGGCGGTACTGGCGTTCCATGCGGTACGCGACGTTGGCCATCTCTTTACCCATGGTGGACGGCGTGGCCGGCTGGCCGTGGGTACGGGAGAGCAGCGGCACGTCGCGGTACTGGTTTGCCAGATCTTTTACCGCGTCAATCAGCTTGCGCCAGTATGGCAGCACCACTTCGTCACGCGCGGTTTTCAGCATCAGCGCGTGCGACAAGTTGTTAATGTCTTCGGAAGTACAGGCGAAGTGAATGAATTCAGATACCGCATGCAGTTCAGCAATATCGGCGACTTTTTCCTTGAGGAAATATTCTACCGCTTTCACGTCGTGGTTGGTGGTGCGTTCGATAGTCTTGATACGCTCCGCGTCCTCTACGCTGAAGTCGGCAACGATTTTATCAAGGAAACCGTTTGCGTCAGCAGCAAAAGCAGGAACTTCCTTGATCGCTGCGTGCGCGGCCAATTTCTGCAGCCAGCGGACTTCTACCTGAACACGGAATTTCAGCAAACCGAATTCGCTGAAGATACCGCGCAGCGCGCTGACTTTATCGCCGTAGCGGCCGTCAACTGGGGAAACGGCGGTCAGTGAGGATAATTCCATAGATCACAACTCCGGGGTTAAATGAGCAAGAATTTGTTTTGCCTGGTTAACCAGACGATTTCGAGAAAACATGAGCTGCAGACGACCGCCGCCGACCTGATGCCAGAGCACAGCGGAACGAATGCCGGCAAGCAGGGTAGAGCGCACTTTGGCCTGCACCTGCGGGCTTTGCAGCACGGCAGGGGAGCCGGTGACCTGAATACGCGGCCCCAGCGGACTGATAACGTCAACGTAGATACCGGCCATCGCGCTGAGCAACGTTTCAGATTGCAGATCGAAATGTTCCAGCTGGCGGCGCAGGCCGCCGATGCGGTTGCCGAGGGTATCCATCGCCCCTTTGCTGGCGGCGAGCTTACGCTCAAGCACCATCAGGCTTAAAGTGTAGCGGGTGAGTTCGGCATTGAGGCCCTGGCGGCTGTTGGTATTCAGCACGCCGAGCAGAGTCTCAAGCCCGAGACGAAGATTGGCTTCACTGCCACCGAACACCGCCAGCGTAGAATCCGGGTCGAGATCGATGATGCTGTTCAGCGAAACGTGCAGGGCATCGCCATCGCAATGCCCCTGATGCGCCAGCTGCTGAACCAGACGCGCTGCCTGGCATACGCCCGCCAACGCCAGAGTGATGTCATAATAATTCTTCGCCACGCTTACTCCTTGTAACCCGCCGGGCGTTTATCAGGCATCCGGCGGAAAATGGTCGATCAGGACTGCAGCGGCAGGCGCTGTTCTATAATTCCGCCGCCGAGGCACACTTCACCGCTGTAGAAGACGGCGGACTGGCCCGGCGTTACGGCGGCAACCGGTTCATCAAAGATAACTTCGATGCGGTCGTCATCCAGCGCCTTCACGGTGCATGGGATGTCGGTCTGGCGATAGCGGGTTTTCACCGTACAGCGGATGGTGCCCTGCAGCGGCTGGCGATCGACCCAATGCAGCTGCTGGGCGATCAGGCCGACGGACATCAGACGCGGGTGATCGTGGCCCTGAGCGACGACGAGCACGTTGTTTTCCACATCTTTATCGACCACGTACCATGGGTCTTCGCTACCTTCTTTGGTGCCGCCGATGCCGAGGCCTTTACGCTGACCGAGGGTATGATACATCAGCCCCTGATGCTCGCCGATTTCATCGCCGTCGACGGTGATGATTTTACCCGGCTGCGCAGGCAGGTAGCGGCCAAGGAAGTCGCGGAATTTGCGCTCGCCGATAAAGCAGATACCGGTGGAGTCTTTTTTCTTCGCGGTGATCAGATCCAGCTCTTCGGCGATTTTACGCACCTGCGGCTTTTCCAGTTCTCCGACCGGGAACAGGCTTTGCGCGATCTGCTCGTGGCTCAGGGTGTACAGGAAGTAGCTCTGATCTTTATTGCCGTCGAGGCCGCGCAGCAGCTGGCTTTTGCCGTTGACATCGGCGCGGCGCACGTAGTGACCGGTCGCGATATAATCAGCGCCCAGATCTTCCGCGGCGAACTCGAGGAAGGCTTTGAATTTGATCTCTTTGTTGCACAGGATATCCGGGTTCGGCGTGCGGCCGGCTTTATACTCTTCGAGGAATAGCTCAAAGACGTTATCCCAGTATTCTGCGGCAAAGTTGACAGTATGCAGTTCAATACCAAGCTTATCGCAGACGGCTTGCGCGTCGGCGAGATCGGCAGCGGCGGTGCAGTATTCTTCACCGTCGTCTTCCTCCCAGTTCTTCATGAACAGGCCTTCCACCTTGTACCCTTGCTGTTGCAGAAGGTAGGCGGAAACAGAGGAATCGACGCCGCCGGACATGCCGACGATCACTTTTTTTGGACTTTCTGACATTGGAATACTCACCACATTGAACTTCAAGGCGGCGTATTCTAGCACGCACGAGCCGCCGAGGCACCCCCTGAACTCGTCATATTCAGCCGCGCCTCGGGGGCATTAAAGCGGCCAGTTAAAGGCGCCGATCAGCGAGAGCGGATGACGGGCATCCTGCTGATAGCTGCGAATGCTTTCGGCAACCAGCTGCGAACGCAGATTGGTTGCGTTAAGAATTTCCCCGGCACTGAGCCACAGGCAGCGATCGATATCGCTATCGTGTGGTTCAGTAGCGCACGTATCGTTAAGCTCAATGGCAAACAAGAAGCGCAGGAACGGGGTGTTATCAGGGGCCAGCCACTGATGCATGCGGATAAAATGCTGTGGCGTAGCGCGGATGCCGGTCTCTTCCCACAGTTCGCGCTCGGCGGCCTGAACCAATGTTTCATCGGCTTCGAGGTGACCCGCCGGCTGGTTCCACAGCGCTTTACCGTTAATTGTCTCTTCGACGATGAGAAATTTATCTTTTGCGTGCACTACGCAGGCAACGGTGACATGAGGTTTAAACATCGCGCTTCCTTATGAATAGGGTTATTCGGCTTTACGCCACTCGCCGTTGGCTAAGCCATCAAGCGTATAGCCGCCCATGGCGTAGCGGATCAGACGCAGCGTCGGGTAACCCACGTGGGCGGTCATGCGGCGGACCTGACGGTTGCGTCCTTCATAGAGGGTTATCTGCAACCAACGGGTAGGTATCGATTTGCGTTCGCGAATCGGCGGGTTGCGCGGCCATAGCCACGCAGGCTCATCTACCCGCTCTACGCCTGCGGGGAGGGTAGGGCCATCGTTAAGCGTCACGCCGTCGCGCAGCGCGGCAAGCGCCTCATCGGTAGGCTCGCCTTCCACCTGAACGTAATAAATTTTACCGGTGCGTTTACCCGGTTGGGTGAGCTTCGCCTGTAGCGCGCCGTCGTTGGTCAGCACCAGCAGACCTTCGCTGTCGCGGTCAAGACGACCGGCAGCGTAGACGCCAGCGACCGGAATAAAATCTTTCAACGTGCTGCGCCCGGCTTCGTCGGTAAATTGCGGCAACACATCGTAGGGTTTATTGAACAAGATCACAGTTTTTGGTTGGCGTTCTTTACGTTGTCTGGTGACTTGTTGTGTGCTGAATCGCTCAACGCGATGTTTTCTAAATGAAGTTTTCTGCATGGTATTTTCA
>CABUCP010000068.1 GCA_902490055.1 uncultured Klebsiella sp.
AAGAGAGTTGTTGCGCCGTGGATTACTTGCCCCTGTTTGCCGAACTTAAAGATAGACCCGTGCTGGTTGTCGGCGGCGGTGAAATTGCCGTACGCAAGATTAAATTCTTGCTGCGGGCGCAGGCGAAGGTGCAGGTAGTCGCCGCCGCGCTGTCGCCGGAGCTGGCTGAACAGGTTGAGGGTCAGCACATCAACTGGCGGGCGACCGCCTTTGATGAACAGTTGGTGGACGACGTCTTCCTGGTTATCGCCGCGACCGACGATCGTGAACTCAACCAACGGGTATTTGATGCGGCTAACGCGCGCTATCGGCTGGTGAACGTGGTGGATGACCAGCAACTCTGTTCATTCGTGTTTCCTTCTATTGTCGACCGCTCGCCTTTGCTGGTGGCGATCTCCTCCAGCGGCAAAGCGCCGGTGCTATCGCGCATTCTGCGTGAAAAAATCGAAGCGCTGCTGCCGACGAACCTCGGGCGGCTGGCCGAGACGGCGAGTTACTGGCGCCATCATCTGAAAACCCGCCTGACGACCACCGAAGCGCGACGCCGCTTCTGGGAACGCGTTTTTACCGGGCGTTTTGCCAGCCTGATGGTGGCGGGCAACCATGCGGCGGCGGAACAGGCGCTGCAGGATGAACTGGACCAGCCGGAGCGCGGTACCGGGGAAATTATTCTGGTCGGCGCCGGTCCTGGCGATGCCGGGCTGCTGACGTTACGCGGTCTGCAGGCGATTCAGCAGGCGGACGTGGTGTTTTACGACCACCTGGTGACTGAAGGCGTGCGCGAACTGGTGCGCCGCGATGCTGAAATGATCTGCGTCGGCAAACGCGCCGGCGAGCATTCGGTGCCGCAGCACGAAACCAATCAGATGCTGGTGGACGCCGCTAAAGCGGGGAAAACGGTAGTGCGCCTGAAGGGCGGAGATCCGTTTATTTTCGGCCGCGGCGCGGAAGAACTACAGGCCGCGGCGGCGGCGGGGATCCCGTTCCAGGTGGTGCCGGGCGTCACCGCGGCGGCGGGGGCGACGGCCTATGCCGGTATCCCGCTGACCCATCGCGATTACGCGCAAAGCGCGGTCTTTGTCACCGGTCACTATAAATCCGATAGCGCGCCATTTGACTGGGCGCTGTTGGCCAAGAGCCAACAAACGCTGGCGATTTATATGGGCACCATGAAGGCGGCGGAAATCAGCGCCCAACTGATCGCCCATGGTCGCGATGCTAATACCCCGGTGGCGGTGATTTCTCGCGGTACCCGCAGCGATCAGCACACGCTGACCGGCACGTTACAACAGCTCGAACAGCTGGCGAAAGATGCCCCAATGCCCGCGCTACTGGTGGTGGGCGAAGTGGTACAGCTGCATCAGCAGCTCGCCTGGTTTCAACACACAACGACAGCAGAAGGGTTCAACTCTTCTGTGGTAAATCTGGCTTAGTCCCGGCACTACAGGCCTTATAAGGAACGGTTATGGACCAAAAACGACTCACTCACCTGCGGCAACTGGAGGCGGAAAGCATCCATATCATTCGTGAGGTGGCCGCCGAATTCTCTAACCCGGTGATGATGTACTCCATCGGTAAAGATTCCAGCGTTATGCTGCATCTGGCGCGCAAAGCGTTTTATCCGGGAACCCTGCCGTTCCCGCTGCTGCACGTCGATACCGGCTGGAAATTCCGTGAGATGTACGAATTCCGTGACCGTACCGCCAAAGCCTACGGCTGCGAGCTGCTGGTGCATAAAAACCCGGAAGGGGTGGCGATGGGCATCAACCCATTCGTGCACGGCAGCGCTAAGCATACCGATATCATGAAAACCGAAGGCCTGAAGCAGGCGCTGAACAAATACGGCTTTGATGCCGCGTTCGGCGGCGCGCGCCGCGACGAAGAGAAGTCCCGCGCTAAAGAGCGTATCTACTCCTTCCGCGACCGCTTCCACCGCTGGGACCCGAAAAATCAGCGTCCGGAACTGTGGCACAACTACAACGGCCAGATTAACAAAGGCGAAAGCATCCGCGTCTTCCCGCTCTCCAACTGGACCGAGCTGGATATCTGGCAGTACATCTATCTGGAAAATATTGAAATCGTTCCGCTGTATCTGGCGGCCGAGCGCCCGGTGCTGGAGCGCGACGGCATGCTGATGATGATCGATGACGACCGTATCGACCTGCAGCCGGGCGAGATGATCAAAAAGCAGATGGTGCGTTTCCGTACCCTCGGCTGCTGGCCGCTGACCGGCGCGGTAGAATCTAACGCGCAGACGCTGCCGGAAATCATTGAAGAGATGCTGGTTTCTACTACCAGCGAACGTCAGGGCCGCGTCATTGACCGCGACCAGGCAGGCTCCATGGAGCTGAAGAAACGTCAGGGGTATTTCTAAGGAGCCGCCATGAACACTACGATTGCACAACAAATTGCTGATGAAGGCGGCGTAGAAGCTTATCTGCACGCGCAACAGCACAAAAGCCTGCTGCGCTTCCTGACCTGCGGCAGCGTCGATGACGGTAAAAGTACTTTAATTGGCCGTCTGCTGCACGATACCCGACAGATTTATGAAGATCAGCTCTCTTCGCTACACAATGACAGCAAGCGTCACGGTACTCAGGGCGAGAAACTGGATCTGGCGCTGCTGGTGGATGGCCTGCAGGCCGAACGCGAGCAGGGCATTACTATTGATGTCGCCTATCGCTACTTCTCGACCGAAAAACGCAAATTTATCATTGCGGATACCCCGGGACACGAGCAGTACACCCGTAATATGGCGACCGGCGCTTCAACCTGCGATCTGGCGATCCTGCTGATTGACGCGCGTAAAGGCGTGCTCGACCAGACCCGCCGCCACAGCTTTATTTCAACCCTGCTGGGCATTAAACACCTGGTGGTGGCGGTCAACAAAATGGATCTCGTCGAATTCAGCGAAGCGCGCTTTAACGAAATTCGTGAAGATTATCTGACCTTCGCCGAGCAGCTGCCGGGCAATCTCGATATTCGCTTCGTGCCGCTGTCGGCGCTGGAAGGCGATAACGTCGCCGGCCAGAGCGAAAAAATGCCGTGGTACAGCGGCCCGACGCTGCTGGAAGTGCTGGAAACCGTTGAGATCCAACGCGAAGTTGAAAACCAGCCGCTGCGCTTTCCGGTACAGTATGTGAACCGTCCGAACCTGGATTTCCGCGGCTTCTCCGGCACCGTCGCCTCCGGCACGGTCACGGTCGGCCAGCGCCTGAAGGTACTGCCGTCGGGCGTGGAGTCAAACGTGGCGCGTATCGTCACCTTTGATGGCGATCTGCCGCAGGCGGGCGCGGGTGAAGCGATCACCATCGTCTTGCAGGATGAAATAGACATCAGCCGCGGCGATCTGCTGCTGGATGCCAAAGCTACGCTGCCGGCGGTACAAAGCGCCAGCGTCGACGTGGTCTGGATGGCTGAGCAGGCGCTGGCGCCGGGCCAAAGCTACGACATTAAAGTCGCCGGCAAGAAAACCCGCGCGCGCGTTGACGCTATCCGCTATCAGGTGGATATCAACAACCTGACCCAGCGCGAAGTTGAAGCGCTACCGCTCAACGGGATCGGGCTGGTGGATCTGACCTTTGACGAGCCGCTGGTGCTCGACCCGTATCAGAATAACCCGGTGACCGGCGGGCTTATCTTTATCGATCGCCTGAGCAACGTGACGGTTGGCGCGGGGATGGTCAACGAGCCGCACCTGCAGGCTCAAGCGTCGGCGTCGCCGTACAGCGCCTTTGAACTGGAGCTGAATCAGCTGATTCGCAAACACTTCCCGCACTGGGATGCTCGCGACCTGCTGGGAGGCAAGTAATGGCCCAGCATGACGAAAACGTCGTCTGGCATGCGCATCCGGTGACTCAGCAGCAGCGCGAGCAGCATCACGGCCATCGCGGCGTGGTGCTGTGGTTTACCGGCCTTTCGGGGTCGGGTAAATCCACCGTTGCCGGCGCGCTGGAGGAGGCGCTGCACGAGCTTGGCGTCAGCACCTATCTGCTTGACGGCGATAACGTGCGCCACGGGCTGTGTAGCGATCTGGGATTCAGTGACGACGATCGCAAAGAAAACATTCGCCGCGTGGGTGAAGTTGCGAGGCTGATGGTCGATGCCGGGCTGGTTGTATTGACCGCGTTTATATCTCCGCACCGCGCAGAACGGCAGATGGTTCGCGAGCGTTTGGGCGAAGGACGCTTTATCGAAGTGTTCGTCGATACCCCGCTGGCCACATGCGAGGCGCGGGATCCGAAAGGATTGTATAAGAAGGCGCGGGCAGGGGAGTTGCGTAATTTTACCGGCATTGACTCAGTGTATGAGTCACCGGAAAAGGCGGAAATCCATCTGGATGGTGAACAATTGGTAACAAATTTGGTGCACCAACTATTAGACCTGTTACGACAGAGCGATATTATCAGATCCTGAAACGGCAACGGCATCGAGGGATGCCGGTCGCCCGGGCTACAGGATTCGATATGCGCAATACCCAGAACATCAGTATTATTCGTTCAGAACCGCCTCCGGCGGCCAGCGACGAGACCACCTGGTCTTTGTCGGGCGCTGCCGTGGGCTTTATTTCATGGCTGCTGGCGCTGGGTATTCCCTTCCTTATCTACGGCGGTAATACGCTCTTTTTCCTCCTCTACACCTGGCCGTTCTTCCTCGCCATCATGCCGGTCGCCGTGGTGGTCGGCATTGCGCTACATTCATTACTGGACGGTAAACTTCTTTACAGCGTTTGCGCGACCGTTTTAACCGTCGGGTTAATGTTTGGCCTGTTGTTCCTCTGGTTGTTGGGATAGCCTTTTTGGGATGAATCAAGCCTGGGTATCCGTCGTAAAAATGTGGTACAGTCCCGGCGTTACGCGGCATCGTCCGCGCGCCAGGGTAGAGTACTCCGGCGAGTTATGGGATGATGATGCCGTTTTTCAGGGGGCAGGATGGGTAAATTAACGCTGCTATTATTAGCTTTGCTGGTCTGGCTACAGTACTCGCTGTGGTTCGGCAAAAATGGTTTGCACGACTATAGCCGGGTTAATGACGATGTCTCCGCTCAGCAGGCGACTAACGCCAAATTAAAAGCGCGCAACGATCAGCTTTTCGCCGAAATTGACGACCTCAACGGCGGTCAGGAAGCGATCGAAGAACGCGCGCGCAATGAACTCAGCATGACCCGCCCGGGCGAAACGTTCTATCGTCTGGTGCCGGATGCCTCAAAACGCAATCAGGGTTCTGCGCAGAATAATCGATAACAAGCCCAGGATGACAATATGGCAGCCACTTTTCCGGGCGTTTGCGCCGTGGTGCCGGCAGCCGGTTTTGGCCGCCGTATGCAGACGGAGTGCCCGAAACAATATCTCTCAATCGGTAACAAAACGATTCTCGAACATTCGGTCGCCGCGCTGCTGGCGAACGATCGCGTTCAGCGGGTAGTGATTGCCGTCAGCCCCGGCGATATCCGCTTTAGCCAACTTTCCTTAGCCAGCCACCCGCAGATCACCGTCGTTGACGGCGGCGCCGAACGCGCCGACTCCGTGTTGGCGGGCCTCAAGGCGCTGGCGGATGCGCAATGGGTGCTGGTGCATGACGCCGCGCGCCCGTGTCTGCATCAGGACGATCTCACGCGGCTGCTGGCGCTGAGCGCAACCAGCCGCGTCGGCGGGATTCTGGCGGCGCCGGTACGCGACACTATGAAGCGCGCCGAGCCGGGCACAACCGCTATCGCCCATACCGTCGAGCGTAATGACCTGTGGCATGCGCTGACGCCGCAATTTTTCCCTCGTGAATTGCTATTAGACTGCCTGACGCGCGCGCTTGATGAAGGCGCAACCATCACCGATGAAGCGTCGGCGCTGGAGTACTGTGGCTTCCATCCCGAATTGGTCGCCGGACGAGCTGATAATATTAAAGTGACGCGCCCGGAAGATCTGGCGCTGGCAGAATTTTACCTAACCCGTTCCCGACACCAGGAGAAGGCTTAATGCGAATTGGACACGGTTTTGACGTACACGCTTTTGGCGGTGAAGGCCCAATCATTATTGGCGGGGTACGTATTCCTTATGAGAAAGGGCTGCTGGCCCATTCCGATGGCGACGTTGCGCTGCATGCGCTGACCGACGCGCTGCTGGGCGCCGCGGCGCTGGGCGATATTGGCAAGCTGTTCCCGGATACCGACCCGGCCTTTAAAGGCGCGGACAGCCGCGAACTGCTGCGCGAAGCGTGGCGGCGGATCCAGACCAAGGGCTATACCCTTGGCAACGTCGATGTCACGATTATTGCCCAGGCGCCGAAAATGCTGCCGCATATCCCGCAGATGCGGGTGTTTATCGCCGAAGATCTCGGCTGCCATATGGACGACGTCAATGTCAAAGCGACCACCACCGAGAAGCTCGGCTTCACCGGTCGCGGAGAAGGCATCGCCTGTGAAGCGGTGGCACTGCTGCGTAAGGCGGCGCAATGATCGCCTTTGATGATTTAACCTGGCTGCACGGCAAACCGTTGAGCCAGGGGCGGCTGAAGGCCAACCCGGAAGACTTTCTGGTGGTCGAAGACCTCGGCTTTGAGCCTGACGGCGAAGGCGAGCACATCTTAGTACGGATTCTGAAAAACGGCTGTAATACGCGTTTTGTCGCAGACGCGCTGGCAAAATTCCTTAAAATCCATGCACGCGAAGTCAGCTTTGCCGGGCAAAAGGATAAGCATGCGGTCACCGAACAGTGGCTGTGCGCTCGCGTGCCGGGCAAAGAGATGCCGGACCTGAGCAAGTTCCAGCTTGAGGGCTGCCAGGTGCTGGAATATGCCCGCCATAAACGCAAGCTGCGCTTAGGTGCGTTGAAGGGTAATCAGTTTACGCTGATCCTGCGGGAAATCAGCGACCGTGATGATGTTGAAAAGCGCCTGCAGGCGATTGCCGCCGGCGGGGTGCCGAACTATTTCGGCGCTCAGCGCTTTGGTATCGGCGGCAGTAACCTGCAGGGCGCGCTGCGCTGGGCCGAAAGCGGCGAGCCGGTGCGCGATCGCAATAAACGTAGTTTTTGGTTGTCGGCGGCACGCAGCGCGTTGTTTAATCAGCAAGTCGGGATTAGATTAAAAAAAACGGAATTTAATCAGGTTGTTGATGGCGATGCGCTACAATTAGCGGGGCGCGGAAGCTGGTTTGTCGCAACCACTGAAGAGATGGCGGAACTGCAGGCGCGGGTCGATAACCGCGAGCTGATGATTACCGCTGCGCTGCCGGGCAGCGGCGACTGGGGCAGTCAGCGCGAGGCGCTGGCCGCCGAGCAGGCCGCGATAGCCGAAGAAACGTCGCTACAGGCGCTGCTGGTGCGCGAAAAAGTGGAAGCCGCGCGCCGCGCGATGCTGCTCTATCCGCAGCAGCTGTGCTGGAACTGGTGGGATGATGTCACCGTTGAACTGCGTTTCTGGCTGCCTGCGGGAAGTTTTGCCACCAGCGTGGTAAGGGAACTTATCAATACAACGGGTGACTATGCGAATATTGCTGAGTAACGATGACGGTATCCACGCGCCGGGGATCCAAACCCTGGCGAAGGCCTTACGCGAGTTTGCCGAGGTCCAGGTTGTTGCACCCGATCGTAATCGCAGTGGCGCTTCGAATTCGCTCACGCTGGAATCCTCACTCCGTACTTTCACCTTTGAAAATGGCGATATCGCCGTCCAGATGGGGACGCCGACCGACTGCGTCTATCTTGGCGTGAACGCCCTGATGCGCCCGCGTCCGGATATTGTCGTGTCCGGAATTAATGCCGGGCCGAACCTTGGCGATGACGTCATCTATTCCGGTACCGTCGCGGCGGCGATGGAAGGCCGTCACCTGGGCTTTCCCGCCCTTGCCGTTTCGCTTAACGGCTATCAACACTACGATACCGCGGCGGCGATTACCTGCACCATTCTGCGCGCTTTAAGCCGCGAGCCGCTGCGTACCGGGCGGATCCTCAACATCAACGTGCCGGACCTGCCGCTCGATCAAATCAAGGGTATTCGCGTGACCCGCTGCGGCAACCGCCATCCGGCAGACCAGGTGATCCCGCAAAAAGATCCGCGCGGCAATACGCTGTACTGGATTGGCCCGCCGGGCGATAAGCGCGATGCCGGGCCGGGAACCGATTTTGCAGCAGTGGATGAAGGCTATGTTTCCGTCACGCCATTGCATGTCGATTTAACCGCCCATCAGGCACATGAGGTGGTCACCGAGTGGTTAGAACGCGTCGGGGTTGATACGCAATGGTAAGTAAACGTGTTGAAAGTTTGTTGAATCAACTACGCACTCAGGGCATCGTCGATGAGCGAGTCCTCGAGGCGATCGCGCAGGTACCGCGCGAAAAATTCGTTGATGAAGCCTTTGAACATAAGGCGTGGGAGAACACCGCGCTGCCGATTGGCCAGGGGCAAACTATTTCGCAGCCGTACATGGTGGCGCGGATGACGGAGCTTCTGGCGCTGACGCCGGACTCAAGGGTGCTGGAAATCGGTACCGGTTCGGGCTATCAGACGGCGATTCTGGCGCACCTCGTGCACCACGTCTGCTCGGTAGAGCGGATTAAGAGCCTGCAGTGGCAGGCGCGTCGTCGTCTTAAACAACTTGATTTACATAATGTTTCAACCCGTCACGGCGATGGATGGCAGGGTTGGCAGGCTCGCGCGCCTTTTGACGCGATTATCGTCACCGCCGCGCCGCCGGAAATTCCGACCGCGCTGTTGGCGCAGCTTGATGAAGGCGGCGTGCTGGTTTTACCGGTCGGCGAAGAGCATCAGTACTTGAAACGGATCCGTCGTCGCGGTGGTGAATTTGTCATCGATACCGTCGAGGCCGTTCGCTTTGTTCCGCTCGTCAGAGGGGAACTGGCCTGAGACCCGGATTATTCCAGGTTTTTTTTGCCTAAGTTTAGGCGTAGGGTGGACACATTTTTCAGTGTCCTGGCCGGGTGCTGCCCGGTAAGCAAGATATTGGCAGTTAACATATTCCTGGGGGATAAATGAGCGCGGGAAGCCCAAAATTTACCTTAAGCCGTATTGCGGCGTTATCACTGGTTTCACTCTGGCTGGCCGGGTGTACAAATACCAATAATCCGCCTGCGCCGGTAAACACGGCGGGTGGCGCAGCTTCCTCCAGCACTAATTCCGGGATGCTGATTACGCCGCCATCTTCCGGCGTGCAGCAAGTTCCTCAAGTTCAACCTGTTCAGACGCAGCCTGTTCAGACGCAGCCGACGCAGGTCCAGCCGATGGCCCAGCAGCCGGTGCAGACGGTCAACGGTAAGATCGTGTACAACCGTAAGTATGGCGATATTCCGAAAGGCAGCTATACCGGCGGCAGTACTTATACCGTTAAACGCGGCGACACTCTGTTCTATATTGCGTGGGTCACCGGTAACGATTTCCGCGACCTCGCGGAACGCAACAACGTCGCGGCGCCGTACGCGCTGAACGTCGGTCAGGTGCTGCAGGTCGGTAACTCCGCAGGCCAGCCGATTACCGGCGAAAACCCGGTTTCACAGGCTAGCGCGCAGGCAAGCGTAGCTGCGACGGCCGCCACAACTTCTGCACAAAAATCCACCGCAGTGGTTGCGTCACAACCGACTATTACGTATTCTGAATCTTCAGGTGAACAGAGTGCTACTAAGATGTTGCCGAACAATAAACCAGCAGCAACGACCACTACAACGGTCGCGCCGGTTACGGCTCCATCAACCGTTAGCACAACCCAACCGACTGCAAGCAGTACGTCAACCAGTTCGCCGATCTCCTCATGGCGCTGGCCGACTGATGGCAAGGTTATCGAGAACTTTAGCGGCGCAGAAGGCGGCAATAAAGGCATCGACATTGCAGGCAGTAAAGGACAGGCTATTGTCGCGACCGCCGATGGGCGCGTCGTCTATGCCGGTAACGCACTGCGCGGTTACGGTAATCTTATTATCATCAAACATAACGATGATTACCTGAGTGCCTACGCTCATAACGATACCATGCTGGTTCGGGAGCAACAGGAAGTCAAAGCGGGGCAGAAAATCGCTACCATGGGTAGCACCGGAACCAGCTCAACAAGATTACATTTTGAAATTCGTTACAAGGGGAAATCCGTCAACCCGCTGCAGTACTTACCGCAGCGATAATTTGGCAAAGTACGGATAAGCGTAACATCACATGAAAGGCGCCAAAGCGGTCGCGATATGCCTCCTTCAGTGGA
>CABUCP010000069.1 GCA_902490055.1 uncultured Klebsiella sp.
ATGGGTACTTATGAATATGGCAATGAGACAAGAACCATTCAAGGGTAGGGTCTGTTTGCGGTTTGCCAAGCACCATGCGCGGTTATCCTCTGTTATAAGCTATCTCCGGACGCCGACACTACACGGCATCCGGGCATGCAATCGTATTTTTCCCTATGCCTGGGAAGCTGGCTGCTTAATTTATACAGCCTGTAATGTGAACTCCTCAGCATACATGCGGTACATCAATGTATTACTGTAGCATCCAGACTGTTTTAGCATAGCTTTCACCGCATGTCTCCTGGTGTCTCGCTTCAGCATGACCCAGGTCGCCTTCCGTTGCGAGATTTGTTATGTGCGCGTAATCTGTCGGGAAAATTGCAACAGCGGAGTTAAATTTTATGCAAGCGCGTGTGAAATGGGTGGAAGGTCTAACCTTCATCGGTGAGTCGGCTTCCGGCCACCAAATTTTAATGGATGGCAACTCCGGAGATAAAGCGCCAAGCCCGATGGAAATGGTGCTGATGGCGGCAGGCGGTTGCAGTGCGATTGACGTGGTGTCGATCCTGCAAAAAGGACGGCAAAACGTTACCAACTGCGAAGTGAAGCTGACCTCCGAGCGCCGTGAAGAGGCGCCGCGCCTGTTTACCCATATCAACCTGCACTTTATCGTCACCGGCAAAGAGCTGAAAGACGCCGCTGTCTCCCGCGCGGTTGACCTGTCGGCGGAGAAGTACTGCTCGGTAGCGTTGATGCTGGAGAAGGCCGTCAACATCACCCACTCCTACGAAGTAATCGACGCCTGAGCCTTGATTGACGTCGTCGGATAAAAACCCCGGTTGTTGTGCTGCCGGGGTTTTCTTTTGCGCTTAGCTTATTGGTTTGCCTTCCATCAGGCGCTCGACCAGCGGCGCCATAATGAGCTCCATCGCCAGGCCCATCTTGCCGCCCGGCACCACCAGCGTATTCATATGCGAGATAAACGAACCCTGCAGCATCGCCAGTAGCCAGGGGTAGTCGATACCCTGCAGATTGCGGAAGTGAATGACCACAAAGCTTTCATCCAGCGAGGGGATCCCTTTAGCGGCGAACGGGTTGGAGGTATCGACCGTCGGCACGCGCTGGAAGTTAATATGAGTTCGCGAAAACTGCGGGGTGATGAAGTTGATGTAGTCTTCCATGGAGCGCACGACGGAGTCCATGACCGCTTCGCGCGAATGACCGCGCTCGCTGGTGTCGCGGATAAGCTTCTGGATCCACTCGAGGTTGACGATCGGCACTACGCCGACCAGCAGATCGACATGTTTTGCGACGTCGTGCTGCGGCGTGACGACGCCGCCGTGCAGACCTTCATAGAACAGCACGTCGGTCGGTTCGGGCAGCGGTTGCCACGGGGTAAAGGTGCCGGGAACCTGATTCCAGGGCACGGCTTCATCGTAGGTATGCAGGTATTTGCGCGACTGGCCTTTGCCGAATTCGCCATATTCTAAAAAAGTACGCTCAAGCAGGCTGAAGTCGTTGGCTTCCGGGCCAAAATAGCTGATGTGTTTGCCCTGATCCCGCGCCTTGCGGATCGCCATATCCATTTCCGGGCGGGTATAGCGATGGAAACTATCCCCTTCGACTTCGGCGGCATGCAGGTTCAACTGCGAGAAAATTTTGCGAAAGGCGAGGCTGGTGGTGGTGGTGCCCGCGCCGCTGGAGCCCGTGACTGCGATCACTGGATGTTTGGCAGACATAACAACTCCCTGGTTAAGTGATGGTGTGCCGCCGTTTCGCGCCAGGCTTTGCGGTTAGGATGTTCGCATTAAGGGCATGGCGGCGCTTAGCCGTTAAACATCTTGCGGGACATAATATTCACCGTCTCGTGTAGTTCTGACCACACCAGCACGGCTTCCCCGGTTTTAAGCTGCTGTTTTACATCGGCGACTTTATCGGCAAGCGAGCGTTCATGTTCACCATAATCGGTGCCTTCGCGCAACACAAAGCTTTCAATCAGGTTATCCAGCGTTTCGGGATCGAGATCCTGCCAGGGAATAATCATGCTTGCGCTCCTAGCCAGCGGGTTAACCAATCCGGAATACGTTGCTCCAGCCACATTTGCGGTTTTCGCAGCGTACCGCCGACAAAGCCAACGTGACCGCCCTGTTCCGTGAGCTGATATTCGACGTTAGCCGGCAGTTGTTCCTGCGGCGGAATTGAATGATGGTCCATAAACGGATCGTCTTTCGCGTGAATGATCAGCGTCGGCTTGGTGATATCGCTTAAGCGCGGCATCGCGCTGCACTGTCGGTAATAGTCTAGCGCATCGGCGAAGCCGTGGATTTTGGCGGTGATCATGTCGTCGAATTCGCGGATGCGGCGCATGCTTTTAAGCTGGCGAAGATCGACCGGCAGCGAGCCTGGATAGGCTTTCAGCTTGCGCGCGGCGTTGGCTTTCAGCAGGTTGAGCAGGTAACGCTGATAAACGCGGGAAAACCCTTTATCCATATGATAGCTGCAGGCTTCCAGCATAAACGGCGCCGAAACGATAACGGCGGCATCGAGCGGGATATTGTCGCCTTCATTCGCCAGCAGGCAACCTAGCATATTACCACCGAGTGAATAACCCACCGCCGCCGTCGGCGCATCGCCAAACTCACGCTGCAGCCAGTGCAGGAACCAGGTGCCGTCTTCCGTTTCGCCGGAGTGGTAAATACGGTTGTTGCGGTTTGGCTCGCCGCTGCAGCCGCGAAAATGCATGACAACCCCCAGCCAGCCGCGCTGCATTGCGGCGTGGATTAAGCCGTGGGCATACGGGCTGTGCAGACTGCCTTCCAGGCCGTGGAAGACCACCAGCCGCGGTTTGTGGCGCGCGGCTGCGGGATCTTCGCTCCAGGCCAGATCGACGAAATCGCCATCCGGCAGCTCAAGGCGCTGCCAGTGCGGCGTAAATCGGAGCTTGCGGCGGATGATCCGCGGCAGCATGGTTTGCAGATGACGATTGCCCACGCCGCGCATCGGATGAAATTCGCGCGAGTCGTTTTCGGGGGGCGTCACTGCTGTCGGGGTTATTTCAACCATAGTACCAGGATTATTAAGAAACTTTTAGAACACTATACCGCGCATAAAAGTGGGCGGTTAGCCAATATGTGGTCTTGCGGGTAATCGGTATAGATTACATGAAAATGACTCAAGAGAATGGCTGAGCGATGAATTTCGGAAAGTCTCCCGGGATGCCTAAGCAGAAAGTCCCGACGATGAATTTTCTCTCACCGCCGGGCGGTTACTCATTAACTTTCCTGCAGCATCTGCTCCAGCTGTTCCTGAGCCTCAAGCCACGCCATCTCGCACTCTTCGAGCCCTGATTTGGCGTTCGCCTGCTGCTGCAGGCATTCCGTCAACTCTGCTTTCCGCGAAACGTCATACAGCTCGCTGTCGCCCAGCTTCTCTTCAGCCTGCGCCAGCTGCGCATTGAGCTTATCCATCTCTTTTTCCAGACGGGCGATCTCTTTCCGCAGCGGCTGCGTCTGGGTGCGTAGTTCGGCTTCGCGGCGTTTTTGATCCTTACGCGCCTGCGCGCTATTGCCGCTCTCTTTTGGCGCGTCGGCAGACTGGTTTTCCTGCTTCTGCGAATCGCTCAGCCACTGCTGGTAATCTTCCAGATCGCCATCAAAGGGTTCGACTTTGCCATCGTGCACGAGGTACAGATCGTCGGTGGTGGAGCGGATTAAGTGACGATCGTGCGACACGACAACCAGCGCGCCTTCGAAGTCGATCAGCGCTTCGGTTAAGGCCTGGCGCATATCGAGGTCCAGGTGGTTGGTCGGTTCATCGAGCAGCAGCAGATTAGGGCGCTGCCAGACGATTAACGCCAGCACCAAACGCGCTTTTTCGCCACCGGAGAAGCGACGGGTCTCTTCGCTGACCTTGTCTCCCTGGAAACCGAAGCCGCCAAGGTAGTCGCGCAGCTTTTGTTCCAGCTCCTGCGGCGCCAGGCGAGCCAGATGCTGGATCGGCGATTCATCGGCGCGCAGGAACTCAAGCTGATGCTGGGCGAAGTAGCCGAGCTTAATGCCCTTGGCCAGACCAATTTCGCCGGAAAGCGGCTGCAGTTCGCCAGCCAGCAGCTTAATTAGCGTTGATTTACCGGCGCCGTTACGCCCCAGCAGGCCGATGCGCGAGCCGGGCACGAGGTTAAGCTTGATGGAGTCGAGAATAATCCGCTCGCCATAGCCGGCGCTGACTTTCTCCATCTTCAGTAACGGGTTCGGCAGGCTTTCCGGCGCGCGGAAGCTGAAGTGGAACGGGTTATCGACGTGCGCCGGGGCGATAAGCTCCATGCGCTCGAGCATTTTGATACGGCTCTGCGCCTGTTTCGCTTTGGTGGCCTTCGCGCGGAAACGGTCGATATAACTCTGTAAGTGGGCCACGCGCTGCTGCTGGCTTTCATACATGGCCTGCTGCTGCGACAGGCGGGTTGCGCGCTGGATTTCAAACGAGCTGTAGTTGCCGGTGTATTCGAACATCGTTTGTTGTTCGATATGAATAATTTTGTCGACGATCGGATCGAGGAAATCGCGATCGTGAGAAATCAGGATCAGGGTGCCGGAGT
The DNA here is from genome assembly GCA_902490055.1 of uncultured Klebsiella sp. Taxonomy (GTDB): domain Bacteria; phylum Pseudomonadota; class Gammaproteobacteria; order Enterobacterales; family Enterobacteriaceae; genus Klebsiella. Next base: position 4,574 of record CABUCP010000069.1, read on the forward strand.
AACCCTTCAGCCATTTTTCCAGCCAGATCACCGCATCGAGATCGAGGTGGTTGGTCGGTTCATCGAGCAGCAGCAGATCGGAACGGCAAATCAGCGCCTGCGCGAGGTTTAAGCGCATGCGCCAGCCGCCGGAGAAATCGCTGACCGGCCGCTCAAGCTGTTCGTTGCTAAAACCGAGGCCGTGCAGCAGGCTGGCGGCGCGGGAGCGCACGGTCCAGGCGTCGATGGCGTCCAGCTTGCCGTGGACGGTGGCGATGGCGTGGCCGTCATTGCGTTCATTGGCCTGCTGTAAATCGGCTTCCAACTGGCGGAATTCGCGATCGCCATCAATAACATAATCGATGGCCGGCTGCGGCAGAGCAGGCGTTTCCTGATTCACCCACGCCAGTTGCCAGCTGCTCGGGAAAGTCATGGTCCCGCCGTCGGCGCTTATCTCGTTTTTCAAAAGCGAAAGCAACGTAGATTTACCGCAGCCGTTTTTACCCACCAGACCGACCTTCTGGCCAGGGTTGATGGTGGCGGTGGCGTTGTCCAGCAGGACGCGTACGCCGCGACGAATTTGTAACGAGGAGAAAACAATCATAAGGCGCCGTATGTTCAGACTATGTTAATTTGTCTTTATGATAATGTAGTGTGGAAGCGAAACGCCCCATCGGGCCGCAATGGTAGCCCAAAATGAAGACGATAGACAAAGTCATTCTGGTTGCGTCGAGACGCAGCCGCTTCGCAAGCCGCCAGATGACGTTCGGGAGGGGAATGATGTCTCAGACAGCGAAAGTATTGCTGCTGTATGCCCACCCAGAATCTCAGGATTCCGTGGCCAACCGGGTTTTGCTTGAACCGGCCTTACAGTTGCCGAATGTCACCGTGCACGATCTTTATGCGCACTATCCAGATTTTTTTATTGATATTGCCCATGAGCAGGAGCTTCTGCGCCAGCATCAGGTGATTGTCTTCCAGCACCCGCTGTATACGTGGAGCTGCCCGGCGTTATTAAAAGAGTGGCTGGACCGGGTGCTGAGTCGCGGTTTTGCCAGCGGGGCAGGAGGGAATCAACTGGCGGGAAAGTACTGGCGTAGCGTTATCACTACCGGCGAACCGGAAAGCGCTTACCGCCGTGATGCCCATCGCTACCCGATGAACGATATCCTGCGCCCTTTTGAACTCACGGCCGGTATGTGCCGTATGCACTGGCTGAGCCCGATTATTGTGTACTGGGCGCGCCGTCAATTGCCCGAAGATTTGCAAAGCCACGCCCGGGCTTACCGCGACTGGTTAGCGAACCCTATTGCATCAGGAGGCGTCAATGGCGGGAGCTGATCTGCTGTTAGCCGGCGTGCTGTTTTTGTTTGCCGCCGTGGTGGCGGTTCCGCTGGCGGCCCGGCTGGGTATTGGCGCGGTCCTTGGCTACCTGCTGGCCGGGATCGCCATTGGCCCGTGGGGACTGGGGTTCATCAGCGATGTTGATGAGATCCTCCATTTCTCCGAACTGGGCGTGGTGTTTCTGATGTTCATCATTGGCCTGGAGCTGAACCCGGCGAAACTGTGGCAACTGCGCAACTCCATTTTCGGTGTCGGGGCCGCGCAGGTGCTGTTTAGCGCGGCGATCCTTGGCGGCCTGCTGGTGGTAACGGGGTTTTCCTGGCAGGCGGCAGTTGTTGGCGGGATCGGCCTGGCGATGTCCTCTACCGCGATGGCGCTACAGCTCATGCGCGAGAAGGGGATGAGCCGTAATGAATCCGGGCAGTTGGGTTTCTCGGTGCTGCTGTTTCAGGATCTGGCGGTGATCCCGGCGCTGGCGATGGTACCGCTGCTCGCCGGACATGGCGATGATAACTTTAACTGGATGTCGGTCGCCATGAAGGTGCTGGCCTTCGCCGGTATGCTCATTGGCGGGCGCTTCCTGCTGCGTCCGGTATTCCGCTTTATCGCCGCTTCCGGCGTGCGCGAGGTCTTCACCGCCGCCACGCTGCTGCTGGTATTAGGCTCTGCGCTGTTTATGGATGCGCTGGGGCTGTCGATGGCGCTGGGCACCTTCATTGCCGGCGTGCTGCTGGCGGAAAGCGAATATCGCCACGAACTGGAAATCGCTATTGAGCCGTTTAAAGGCTTATTGCTGGGGCTGTTTTTTATCTCCGTTGGCATGGCGCTGAATCTTGGCGTGCTGTACACCCATTTGCTGTGGGTCGCGCTAAGCGTGGCCGCACTGGTGGCGGTCAAAGCGCTGGTGCTCTACGTACTTGCCCGGGTCTACGGCTTGCGCAGCTCCGAGCGCACCCAGTTCGCCGGGGTGCTGAGCCAGGGCGGTGAGTTCGCCTTTGTTCTCTTTTCAATGCCGGCTTCGCAGAAGCTGTTCCATAACGATCAGATGGCGCTGCTGCTGGTTACCGTAACCTTATCGATGATGACCACACCGCTACTGATGAAGGTCATTGATAAAGTGCTGTCGCGGCGGCTTAACCCGGCGGAGGATCTCGATGAAGCGCCGTGGGTCGAGGATGATAAGCCGCAGGTGATTATTGTTGGCTTCGGGCGCTTCGGTCAGGTTATCGGGCGTCTGTTGATGGCCAACAAAATGCGGATTACTGTGCTTGAACGCGATATCAGCGCGGTCAACCTGATGCGCAAATATGGCTATAAAGTCTATTTCGGCGACGCGACGCAGCTTGAGCTGTTGCGCTCGGCGGGGGCGGAAGATGCGCAGTCGATCGTGATTACCTGCAACGAGCCGGAAGATACGATGAAGCTGGTGGAGATGTGTCAGCAACATTTCCCGCACCTCCATATTCTGGCGCGCGCGCGTGGGCGCGTTGAGGCACATGAACTGCTGCAGGCCGGCGTGGCGCAGTTTTCACGCGAGACCTTCTCTAGCGCTCTGGAGCTGGGGCGCAAGGCGCTGGTGACTCTGGGCATGCACCCCCATCAGGCGCAGCGCGCGCAGCTGCATTTTCGACGCCTCGATATGCGAATGCTGCGTGAGTTAATGCCGGTGCATACTGATACAGTACAGATATCACGCGTACGGGAAGCCCGGCGCGAGCTGGAGGAGATTTTTCAGCGTGAAATGCAGAAAGAAAGCCGGCAACTGGACGGCTGGGATGAGTTTGAATAGAAGGTGAGCAAAATGGCGGTACGTAAACGTTTTATTGCCGGCGCGAAATGTCCGGCTTGCCAGGCGCAGGATTCACTGGCGATGTGGCGCGAGAATAATGTCGATATTGTTGAGTGCGTTAAGTGCGGACATCAGATGCGCGAGGCGGATAAAGAAGTTCGCGAACACGTTCGCAAAGAAGAGCAAGTGATCGGCATTTTTCATCCGGACTAGCGTTATCTGTCGCCTTTTTTTAAGCTAGAGGGTACACGGCTGCAGAATTCCGCTACAATCTGCGCCACTATTCTTCCCATGCTCAGGAGATATCATGAAAGTAGCAAAAGACCTGGTGGTCAGCCTGGCCTATCAGGTACGTACAGAAGACGGTGTGTTGGTTGATGAGTCTCCGGTGAGTGCGCCGCTGGACTACCTGCATGGTCACGGTTCCCTGATTTCCGGCCTGGAAAACGCATTGAACGGCCACGAAGTGGGCGACAAATTTGATGTCGAAGTCGGCGCGAATGACGCGTATGGCCAGTATGACGAAAACCTGGTTCAGCGCGTTCCTAAAGACGTCTTCATGGGCGTTGACGAACTACAGGTTGGTATGCGCTTCCTGGCTGAAACCGACCAGGGCCCGGTACCGGTAGAAATCACCGAAGTCGGCGACGATTTCGTGGTGGTTGACGGTAACCACATGCTGGCTGGCCAGAACCTGAAGTTCAACGTAGAAGTTGTTGCGCTGCGCGAAGCGACTGCGGAAGAGCTGGAGCACGGTCACGTACACGGCGCTCATGGCCACGATCACGATCATGACCACGGTCATGACGGTTGCTGCGGCGGCCACGGCCACGATCATGGTCACGACCATGAACACGGCAAAGGCGGTTGCGGTAACGGCGGTTGCGGTTGCCACTAATGGCGTCGCGTTCGCGCTGAAGGTCAAAAAAAGCGGGGAAACCCGCTTTTTTTACGCCTTAATAATGCGGCGGCGGCGTCTCTTCCGACTGTGACGCGATGTGCGACGGCTGCGTCGCTTTCAGTTTTTCGATCATTAAGCGCATGTGTTCGCGCATTTTGGCCATTTCTATTTCATGCGCGGTGACGGTTTTGTTGAGGTCCTCGATGGTGATCTCCTGAAACGCCAGACGGCTTTCCAGTTCCGCCAGACGCGTTTCCATTGTGCTATCGTTCATAGGTCGCCTCTTCTGTCTTGTTTGCGGGCGGATTCTACTGAAGTTTCCGCGTTAACGCAGCATCGTTACGCTGGACGGGAAACTAATTCATACAAAAATAGTCTGAAATGAGGCGATATTCAGGTAGGTCCGTATGTAGATTTGTTCTGCAACGTTCTATAGTACGTTTTTTGCTTTTTATGATAACCCTGGGGTGAGATGCCCCGGCCCTGGAGAAATGGATGAAATCACTGTTTAAAGTAACGCTGCTGGCGACCACGATGGCCGTTGCCCTGAATGCACCGCTGACCTTTGCTGCCGATACCGCGGCGAAGGCTGCACCAGCGGCGGACAGCAAGTCGGCATTTAAAAATGACGATCAGAAATCCGCTTATGCGCTGGGTGCATCCCTCGGCCGTTACATGGAAAACTCTCTGAAAGAACAAGAGAAGCTGGGCATCAAACTGGACAAAGACCAGCTGATCGCCGGCGTTCAGGATGCGTTTGCCGATAAGAGCAAGCTGTCCGACAAAGAAATCGAAGCCACTCTGCAAACCTTTGAGACCCGCGTGAAAACCGCCGCTCAGCAGAAGATGGAAAAAGACGCGACTGAAAACGATGCTAAAGGCAAAGCGTTCCGCGACGCCTTCGCCAAAGAGAAGGGCGTAAAAACGTCTAAATCCGGCCTGATGTATAAAGTCGAGAAAGCCGGTACCGGCGATGCGCCGAAAGACAGCGATACCGTGGTGGTGAACTACAAAGGGACGCTGATCGACGGTAAAGAGTTCGATAACTCCTACACCCGCGGCGAGCCGCTCTCTTTCCGTCTTGATGGCGTTATCCCAGGCTGGACCGAAGGCCTGAAAAACATCAAGAAAGGCGGTAAAATCAAGCTGGTCATCCCACCGGATCTGGCCTACGGCAAAACCGGCGTTCCGGGTATCCCGGCTAACTCTACGCTGGTGTTCGACGTAGAACTGCTGGACATCAAACCGGCTCCGAAGGCTGATGCTAAGCCAGAAGCCGCTGCCGAAGCACCGGCTGCAGACGCCAAAAAATAATCTGTCATAAGCCGCCGCCTGCAAGGGCGGCGGCTTTTTTATTGGCTGCAGATATAATTAAAACTGGAAA
>CABUCP010000070.1 GCA_902490055.1 uncultured Klebsiella sp.
TACTCTTTTTGTTTGCTTTCTTACTTTATGGCTACTGCATTAAGCGCGCATGGAAAGTGGCGCGTCTGGTTAAGCGCATTAGACGCAGAATTCGGCGACACAGCGGCAATAATCCAAATTTAACCAAGTAAAACTGGGGAAGTGATGACTCAACCATTACCGGGAGCACAAGCAGTGAACGTTGAGAACGAACTGGATATTCGCGGGCTGTTTCGCGCCTTATGGGCAGGAAAAGGCTGGATAGTCGGCGTTGCCGTGCTATTCGCGCTGATCGTTCTTATTTATTCCTTTTTTGCTCGCCAGCAGTGGAGCGCGACGGCGATTACCGATCGGCCAACCGTCAATATGCTGGGCGGATATTATTCGCAGCAGCAGTTTTTACGTAATCTGGATATCAAAGCCGATTTGGCTTCGGTCGATCAGCCTTCCGCCATGGATGAGGCGTACAAAGAGTTTATTATGCAGCAGGCATCCTGGGATACCCGCCGCGACTTCTGGCTGCAGACCGACTACTACAAACAGCGTCAGTCAGGTAATTCTCGTGCGGATGCCGCGATGCTTGATGAGCTGATCAACGACATTCTTTTTATCCCCGGCGATCCGCTGAAAAGCGTCAATGACAGCATCAAGCTGACGGCGGAAACCGCGCCGGATGCCAATAACCTGCTGCGCCAGTATGTCGCTTTCGCCAGCCAGCGTGCCGCGGGCCATCTTAACGACGAACTGAAAGGCGCCTGGGCGGCGCGAACCGTGCAAATGAAAGCGCAGGTAAAGCGCCAGGAAGAGGTGGCGAGCGAGATCTATAACCGCCGCGTCCAGAGCGTGGAGCAAGCGTTGAAAATTGCGCAACAGCATAATATTTCCCGCAGTGAGACCGATGTCCCAGCGGAACAGCTACCGGCTTCCGAACTCTTCTTACTCGGCCGGCCAATGCTACAGGCGCGGCTGGAAAATCTGCAGGCCGTTGGGCCGGAGTACGATCTCGCCTATGATCAGAATCGCGCCATGCTGAATACGCTGAACGTTGGTCCGACATTGGATCCGCGTTTTCAGACTTACAGATATTTGCGCACGCCGGAAGAACCTGTAAAACGCGATAGCCCGCGACGGGTCTTTCTGATGGTAATGTGGGGGATTGTGGGCGCGCTCATCGGCGCAGGCGTGGCGTTAGCACGCCGTCGTGTCCAGTGAATGAGGCCCGTGATGAGGCGCTTTGCGTCTTCATCACCTAATCGAAGAGAATCGATGTGAAAGTACTAACTGTATTTGGCACGAGACCAGAGGCGATCAAGATGGCGCCGCTGGTCCATGCGCTGGCAAAGGATCCTCATTTTGAGGCAAAAGTTTGCGTAACCGCGCAGCATCGGGAGATGCTCGATCAGGTGTTGAAACTGTTTTCGATTACGCCGGACTACGATCTGAACATCATGCAACCGGGGCAGGGATTAACCGAAATTACCTGCCGTATTCTGCAAGGCCTGCAGCCGGTGCTGGAGTCGTTTAAGCCGGATGTGGTGCTGGTGCACGGTGATACCACGACCACGATGGCGGCGAGCCTTGCGGCTTTCTATCAGCGTATTCCGGTGGGCCATGTGGAAGCGGGTCTACGTACCGGCGACCTGAGTTCGCCGTGGCCGGAAGAGGGCAACCGCACGTTGACCGGGCGTCTGGCGACGTATCATTTTGCGCCGACCGCCACCTCGCGTGACAACCTGTTGCGGGAAAATATTGGCGAACAGCACATCACCGTGACCGGCAATACGGTAATTGATGCTCTGTTCTGGGTTCGCGACCGCGTGCTTGGCGATGAGGCGCTGCGCCAGGAACTGATACAACGCTACCCGTTCCTTGAAGAGGATAAGAAATTAATCCTGGTGACCGGCCACCGCCGCGAAAGCTTTGGGCTCGGTTTTGAGCATATCTGCCATGCGCTGGCGGATATTGCCGGCAGTCATCCAGACGTGCAAATTGTCTATCCGGTGCACCTGAATCCGAATGTCAGCGAGCCGGTAAATCGTATTCTTGGTCACATCGATAACGTGAAACTGATCGAACCGCAGGATTATTTACCCTTCGTCTGGTTGATGAATCGCGCCTGGCTGATTCTGACTGATTCCGGCGGCATCCAGGAAGAGGCGCCATCGCTCGGCAAGCCGGTACTGGTAATGCGCGAAATGACGGAACGCCCGGAAGCCGTCGCTGCGGGTACGGTACGGCTGGTTGGTACCGACAGACAGCGTATCGTCGATGAAGTCACGCGCCTGCTGCAGGATGAGGCTGCCTGGCAGGCGATGAGCCGGGCCCACAACCCTTATGGCGATGGACAGGCATGCAATCGTATTTTATCCGCCCTTAAAAATAATCAGGTAACGCTATGAGTTTTTCTACCATTTCAGTGATTGGCCTTGGATACATTGGTCTGCCAACCGCTGCCGCATTTGCTTCCCGGCAACGGCGGGTGGTTGGCGTGGATATCAATCAACACGCCGTTGAGACCATTAACCGTGGTGAGATTCATATCGTGGAGCCGGAGCTGGCGAACGTAGTGAAAACGGCAGTTGAGCAGGGCTATTTGAGCGCCACCACCGTGCCGGTGGAGTCTGACGCCTACCTGATTGCGGTACCGACGCCGTTTAAAGACGGGCATGAACCGGATATGGTCTTTGTCGAGTCCGCCGCTAAATCCATCGCGCCAACGCTGAAGAAGGGGGCGCTGGTGATTCTGGAGTCCACTTCGCCGGTCGGATCGACCGAACAGATGGCCGAGTGGCTAGCGGAAATGCGCCCGGACCTCAGCTTCCCACAGCAGGCCGGCGAAGCGGCGGATGTGAACATCGCCTACTGCCCTGAGCGCGTACTGCCGGGCCAGGTGATGATCGAACTGATTAAAAACGATCGCGTGATTGGCGGCATGTCGCCGGTGTGCTCTGCGCGCGCCAGCGAGCTGTATAAGATTTTCCTTGAAGGCGAATGCGTGGTGACCAACTCACGCACCGCCGAAATGTGCAAGCTGACGGAAAATAGCTTCCGCGACGTCAATATCGCGTTTGCCAATGAACTGTCGCTGATTTGCGCCGATCAGGGGATTAACGTTTGGGAATTGATTCGCCTGGCGAACCGCCATCCGCGGGTCAATATACTGCAACCAGGTCCGGGCGTCGGCGGCCACTGCATCGCCGTTGATCCCTGGTTTATCGTGGCGCAGAACCCGCAGCAGGCGCGTCTGATTCGCACCGCCCGCGAGGTTAACGATCACAAGCCGGAATGGGTTATCGAACAGGTGAAAGCCCTGGTCGCAGACTGCCTGAACGCCAGCAATAAGCGCGCCAGCGAACTGACGATCGCCTGCTTCGGCTTGGCCTTTAAGCCTAACATTGATGATCTACGTGAAAGCCCGGCAATGGAAATCGCCGCGCAAATCGCCCGCTGGCACAGCGGCGCAACGCAGGTCGTTGAGCCTAATATTCATACGCTACCGCAAAAACTCGACGGCCTGTGTACGCTGGCGACCCTTGATGAAGCGTTGACCAGCGCCGATGTGCTGGTGATGTTAGTTGACCACAAAGAATTTAAAGCCGTCAGCGGCGATAGCGTGAATCAGGCTTATATTATCGATACCAAAGGGGTGTGGCGATGAGCCGTACGCACGATAACCCATCCCTGTTTGGTTCATCCAATGCCTCTCCACGCTAATATTGAAGCACTGGATTGGGAGAACCGCTTCTTTGCCGTCAACAGCGCCATCGTGCGCTTTGATGAACATGCGCCGCTGCTGACGTCCGAAACGCTGGCGGGGTGGTCGCGAGTGCAGGCGAAAGTCGCCGCCCGCGATACCGCGCGCCTTGACGCGCTGCAGCAGCTTGGCTTTCAGCTGGTAGAAGGCGAAGTCGATCTGGCGCTGCCGGTCGGCGAACCTGCTGATGGCGGCGCGGAATGGGCCGTCGAAGGCGATATCGCGCGGCTGCGCGAGCTGGCGGGCGAGGCTTTTGCGATGAGCCGCTTTCGCGCGCCGTGGTACGCGGCTGACGCCAGCGCCCGTTTCTACGCGCAATGGATTGAAAACGCGGTGCTGGGAACTTTCGATCACCAGTGCCTGCTGTTCCGCTCAGCCGATGGCGACATCCGCGCATTTGTTTCTTTGCGTCAGCTTAACGACACCGACGCGCGTATCGGCCTGCTGGCCGGGCGCGGCGCCGGAGCCGAGCTAATGCAAGCGGCGCGCCACTGGGCGGCGCAACGCGGACTATCGACACTGCGGGTGGCGACCCAAATGGGCAATACCGCCGCGCTTAAACGTTACATTTTCAGCGGTGCGAATGTGGAAAGCACCGCGTACTGGTTATACAGGTGACAAGATGATTCCATTTAACGCGCCGCCGGTGGTGGGGACTGAACTCGAGTACATGCAGTCGGCGATGGGCAGCGGTAAGCTGTGCGGCGACGGCGGCTACACGCGTCGCTGCCAACAGTGGTTTGAACAGCGCTTCGGCACCGCCAGGGCGCTGTTGACGCCATCCTGCACCGCATCGCTGGAGATGGCGGCGCTGCTGGTGGATATCCAACCGGGCGATGAAGTGATCATGCCCAGCTATACCTTTGTTTCCACCGCCAATGCCTTTGTGCTGCGCGGGGCGAAAATCGTCTTCGTCGATATCCGCCGCGATACGTTGAATATCGACGAAACGTTAATTGAGGCGGCGATTACCGATAAAACCCGGGCGATTGTCCCGGTGCACTATGCCGGCGTAGCCTGCGAGATGGACACCATCATGGCGCTTGCCGCCAAATATAATCTGTTTGTGGTCGAAGATGCCGCGCAGGGCGTAATGTCCACCTATAAGGGGCGCGCGCTGGGCACCATCGGTCATATCGGCTGCTTTAGCTTCCATGAAACGAAAAACTACACCGCCGGCGGTGAAGGCGGCGCAACGCTTATCAACGATCGTAAACTGGTGGAGCGCGCGGAGATCATTCGCGAAAAAGGGACTAACCGCAGCCAGTTCTTCCGCGGGCTGGTGGATAAATACACTTGGCGTGATATTGGCTCCAGCTATTTGATGTCCGATCTGCAGGCCGCCTATTTGTGGGCGCAGCTGGAAGCCGCGGAACGCATTAATCAGCAGCGCCTGACGCTGTGGCAAACTTATTATGACGCGCTGCTGCCGTTGGCGCGCGCGGGTCGAATTGAACTGCCGACGGTCCCTGCCGACTGCGGGCATAATGCACACATGTTCTACATCAAGCTACGCGATAATGACGATCGCGCAGCGCTGATTAACTGGCTTAAAGAAGCGGAAATTCTGGCGGTCTTCCATTACATCCCGCTGCATAGCTGCCCGGCTGGCGAACAGTTCGGCGAGTTCCACGGCGAGGATCGCTATACGACTCGGGAGAGCGAACGCCTGCTGCGTTTGCCGCTGTTTTATAACCTGTCTGCGGTAAACCAACGGACGGTGATTAACTCACTGCTGAGCTACTTCTCCTGATATGTCGTTGGCAAAAGCATCACTGTGGACCGCGGCGTCTACCTTAGTCAAAATAGGCGCCGGCCTGCTGGTGGTTAAGCTGCTGGCGGTCTCATTTGGCCCGGCCGGCGTCGGCCAGGCTGGAAACTTCCGCCAACTGGTCACGGTACTCGGCGTGCTGGCGGGGGCCGGAATTTTTAACGGCGTCACCAAGCTCGTTGCCCAGCATCATGACGATCCCCTACGCCTGAAGCAGGTGATGGGCACCTCGTCGGCCATGGTCCTCGGCTTCTCAACGCTGCTGGCGCTGATATTCCTCGCGGCGGCGGCGCCGATAAGCCAGGGGCTGTTTGGCCATACGCATTATCAAAACCTGGTGCGGCTGGTGGCGCTGGTGCAGATGGGGATCGCGTGGGCGAACTTCCTGCTGGCGCTGATGAAAGGCTTTCGCGATGCGGCCGGTAATGCATTTTCGCTGATTGCCGGCAGCCTGATTGGCGTCGTAGCCTATTACGCCTGTTACTATTTTGGCGGCTACCAAGGGGCGCTACTGGGGCTGGCGTTAGTGCCGGCGCTGGTGGTGATCCCGGCGGGCATTACCTTATGGCGGCGCGGCGCGGTACCGCTGGGCGCGCTGCGCCCGCGCTGGGATAACGGCCTTGCCGGGCAGTTGTCTAAGTTTACCCTGATGGCGCTGATTACTTCGGTGACGCTGCCGGTGGCTTATGTGATGATGCGTAATCTTTTGGCGGCGCATTATGGCTGGGAAGCGGTGGGGATCTGGCAGGGGGTGAGCAGTATCTCTGATGCCTATCTGCAGTTTATTACCGCCTCGTTTAGCGTCTATCTACTGCCGACCTTATCACGGCTGACGGCTAAAACGGACATCACTCGCGAGATTGTGAAGTCGCTGAAGTTTGTCCTGCCGGCGGTGGCGGCGGCGAGCCTGACCGTCTGGCTGCTGCGCGATTTCGCAATCTGGCTGCTGTTTTCCGATAAGTTTACCGCGATGCGCGACCTGTTCGCCTGGCAGCTGGTGGGCGATGTGTTAAAGGTAGGCGCTTATGTATACGGCTATCTGGTGATCGCCAAAGCGTCATTGCGTTTTTATATTCTGACGGAAATCAGCCAGTTCACGCTGCTGACCGCATTTTCACACTGGCTTATTCCGGCGCACGGCGCGATTGGCGCGGCGCAGGCGTATATGGCCACTTATATTGTTTATTTCGCCCTTTGTAGTGGCGTGTTTTTACTCTGGCGTAAACGGGCATGACAGCATTAATACACGTATTGGGATCGGATATCCCGCACCACAACCAGACCGTACTGCGGTTTTTTAACGATGAACTGGCTACCGACGCGCGGGCCAGGGCATTTATGGTCGTCGGTGACGCGACAGGCATGCGCGATGCGTATCCGGCGCTGGAGATAACCTGTTATCCGGGTAAGAAATCGCTGGCGCAGGCGGTGATTGCCAAAGCTAAAGCCGATCGCCAGCAGCGCTTTTTCTTCCACGGACAATTCAATACCGGCCTGTGGCTGGCGCTGTTGGGCGGCGGTATCCGCCCGGCGCAGTTTAACTGGCATATCTGGGGCGCGGATCTGTACGAAAACTCAGCCAGCCTCAAGTTCCGCCTGTTTTATCCGCTACGTCGCATGGCGCAGGGGCGGGTTGGGCGCGTTTTTGCCACCCGCGGCGATCTGAGCTGGTTCGCTAACCGCCATCCGCGGGTTCCCGGCGAACTGCTCTACTTCCCGACCCGCATGGATCCGGCGTTGAACAATCTTGCCGCGGATACGCCGCGTGGCGAAACTTTGACGATTTTAGTGGGTAACTCCGGCGACCGCAGCAATGAACATGTTGCGGCGCTACGTGCGATTCATCAACAGTTCGGCGATACGGTGAACGTAATCCTGCCGATGGGTTATCCGGCCAACAACGAAGCGTACATTAATGAGATCCGTGAGGCCGGCGCGGCGTTATTCAGCGATGACCATTTACAGATCCTCAGTGAAAAACTGGCGTTTGACGACTACCTGGCGTTATTGCGCCGCTGCGACCTGGGCTATTTCCTGTTTGCGCGCCAGCAGGGTATTGGCACTCTGTGCCTGTTGATTCAGGCAGGTATTCCCTGCGTGCTTAATCGCGAAAACCCGTTCTGGCAGGATATGACCGAGCAACAGATCCCGGTGCTTTTCACCAGCGATGCGCTGGACATCGGCGTGGTGCGCGAAGCCCAGCGTCAGTTGGCGAGCGTCGATAAGAGCCAAATTGCATTCTTCCGGCCGAACTATCTGGCGGGCTGGCAGCGGGCGCTACGGCTGGCGGCGGAGGGGCAGGCATGACGTTAATGCAATTTAGCGGGCTGCTGATGGTCTGGCTGCTGTCGACGCTATTTATCGCCACCGTGATCTGGTTTGAGTTTCGCCGCGTGCGTTTTAACTTCAACGTGTTCTTCTCGCTGTTGTTCCTGTTGACGTTTTTCTTTGGCTTCCCGTTGACCAGCATTTTGGTTTTCCGCTTTGATGTCAGCGTGGCGCCGCCGGATATCTTGTTGCAGACGCTGCTGGTTGCGGTGTGCTTCTATGCGGTCTACTACGTGACGTACAAAACGCGCCTGCGCCCGGCATCGCGCGATGTTTCACGGCGGCCGCTATTTACGATGAATCGGGTTGAGACCCATTTGGCCTGGGGGATTTTGATGGGACTGGCGCTGCTGTGCGTCGGTATCTTCTTCGCCCACAACGGTTTCCTGCTGTTTAAGCTCAACTCATATAGCCAGATCTTTTCTGCCGAAGTGTCCGGCGTGGCGTTGAAGCGCTTCTTCTACTTCTTTATTCCGGCGATGCTGGTGGTCTATTTCCTGCGCCAGGATTACAAGGCGTGGATCTTCTTCCTCGTTAGCACCGTGGCCTTTGGTCTGCTGACCTACGCGATTGTTGGCGGTACCCGCGCCAATATCATTATCGCATTCGCTATTTTTCTGTTTATCGGCATTATTCGCGGCTGGATAAGCCTGTGGATGCTGGCGGCGGCGGGCGTGCTGGGTATTGTCGGGATGTTCTGGCTGGCGCTGAAACGCTATGGGATGAACGTCAGCGGCGATGAAGCGTTTTATACTTTCCTCTACCTCACGCGCGATACCTTCTCGCCGTGGGAGAACCTGGCGCTGCTGTTGCAGAACTACGATAAGATCGAGTTCCAGGGGCTGGCGCCGATGATCCGCGACTTCTACGTCTTTATCCCCAGTTGGATGTGGCATGGTCGCCCGACGATGGTGCTGAATACCGCCAACTACTTCACCTGGGAGGTGTTAAACAACCACTCGGGGCTGGCGATTTCACCGACGCTTATCGGCTCGCTGGTGGTGATGGGCGGGATCTGGTTTGTCCCGCTGGGCGCAGTAGCGGTAGGGCTGATTATTAAATGGTTCGACTGGTTGTACGACCTTGGCAATCGGGAAAGCAATCGCTACAAAGCGGCTATCCTGCATAGTTTCTGTTTCGGCGCTATCTTCAACATGATAGTGCTGGCGCGCGAAGGGCTGGATTCGTTCGGCTCGCGCGTGGTGTTTTTCCTCGTGATCTTTGGTATCTGCTTGTTAGCGGCGAAATTGCTGTACTGGCTCCTGGACAGCGCAGGATTGATTCATAAGCGGGCTAAACCGCTTTCGCAACCGCAGGTCTGATAAGGATGAACATGACTGAGAACACTTCCGCGCCGCAGTATGCGCTGCGAGGGCTGCAGCTTATTGGCTGGCGTGACATGCAGCATGCCCTCAATTATCTCTTCGCTGATGACGAACTGCGTCAGGGAACGCTGGTGGCGATTAACGCCGAGAAAATGCTGGCGGTAGAAGATAACCCGGAAGTCCGTGCGCTGATTGAAGCCGCCGAGTTTAAATACGCCGATGGTATTAGCGTCGTGCGCTCGATACGTAAAAAATACCCGCAGGCCGAGGTCTCCCGCGTTGCCGGCGCCGATCTGTGGGAAGCATTAATGAAGCGCGCTGGCGCGCAGGGGACGCCGGTTTTCCTGATTGGCGGCAAGGCGGAAGTACTGGCGGAAACGCAAGCCAAACTGCGCGCGCGCTGGCAGGTGAATATCGTGGGGAGCCAGGACGGCTATTTCTCCCCTGACCAGCGGCAGGCGCTGTTCGAGCGGGTACGAGATAGCGGGGCGAAAATCGTTACCGTGGCGATGGGATCGCCGCGTCAGGAGATCCTGATGCGCGACTGTCGGCAGGTTTATCCAGACGCGCTGTATATGGGCGTCGGCGGTACCTACGACGTCTTTACCGGCCACGTCCATCGTGCGCCGAAGTTCTGGCAGAACCTTGGCCTGGAGTGGTTTTACCGTCTGCTGCTGCAGCCGAGTCGGATTAAACGACAGCTTCACCTGCTGCGCTATTTACGTTGGCATTATTCCGGGAAACTCTGATATTCCAC
>CABUCP010000071.1 GCA_902490055.1 uncultured Klebsiella sp.
GGTTAACAAGATTCTGAAAGACATTATCGTTAAGTCCAAAGGACTGACGGGCTATGACTCGCCTTACGTTCCGGGTTGGGACTGCCACGGTCTGCCGATCGAACTGAAAGTCGAGCAACAGTATGGCAAGCCGGGCGAGAAATTCACCGCTGCCGAATTCCGCGCCAAGTGCCGCGAATACGCCGCCGAGCAGATCGACGGCCAGCGTAAAGACTTTATCCGCCTGGGCGTACTGGGCGACTGGTCGCGTCCATACCTGACCATGGACTTCAAAACCGAAGCCAATATCATCCGCGCGCTGGGTAAAATCATCGGCAACGGCCACCTGCATAAAGGCGCTAAGCCGGTGCACTGGTGCGTTGACTGCCGCTCCGCGCTGGCGGAAGCGGAAGTTGAGTATTATGACAAAACGTCTCCGTCTATCGACGTGGCGTTCCATGCGGTAGACAAAGCCGCGGTGCTGGCGAAGTTCGGCGTCGCCGACGTCAACGGCCCGGTGTCGCTGGTTATCTGGACCACCACCCCGTGGACCCTGCCGGCCAACCGCGCGATCTCCCTGTCTCCTGAATTCGACTATGCGCTGGTGCAGGTTGACGGCCAGGCGCTGATCCTGGCGAAAGACCTGGTTGAAAGCGTGATGCAGCGCATTGGCGTGGCGGATTACGCCATCCTGGCGGCGGTACAAGGTTCCGAACTTGAACTGATGCGCTTCAAGCATCCGTTCCTCGATTTTGACGTGCCGGCGATCCTTGGCGACCACGTGACGCTGGATGCGGGTACCGGTGCGGTGCATACCGCCGGCGGCCACGGCCCGGACGACTACACTATCAGCCAGAAATACGGTCTGGAAATCGCCAACCCGGTTGGCCCGGACGGTTCTTACCTGCCGGGGACTTACCCGTCTCTGGACGGTATCAACGTCTTCAAAGCCAACGACATCATCGTTGAGATGTTGCGTGACAGCGGCGCGCTGCTGCACGTGGAAAAAATGCAGCACAGCTATCCGTGCTGCTGGCGCCACAAATCGCCGATCATCTTCCGCGCCACCCCGCAGTGGTTCGTGAGCATGGATCAGAAAGGCCTGCGTGCGCAGTCGCTGAAAGAGATCAAAGGCGTGCAGTGGATCCCGGACTGGGGCCAGGCGCGTATCGAATCGATGGTCGCCAACCGTCCTGACTGGTGTATCTCTCGTCAGCGTACCTGGGGCGTACCGATGTCGCTGTTCGTGCATAAAGAAACCCACGAGCTGCACCCGCGCACTCTCGAACTGATGGAAGAAGTGGCGAAACGCGTTGAAGTTGACGGCATCCAGGCGTGGTGGGATCTCGACTCCCGCGACATCCTCGGCGCTGACGCTGACAGCTACGAGAAAGTGCCGGATACCCTCGACGTGTGGTTTGACTCTGGGTCGACTCACTCTTCCGTTGTTGACGTGCGTCCTGAATTCGCCGGTCACGCCGCGGACATGTATCTGGAAGGCTCCGACCAGCATCGCGGCTGGTTCATGTCTTCGCTGATGATCTCCACGGCGATGAAAGGCAAAGCGCCATATCGTCAGGTACTGACCCACGGCTTCACCGTCGATGGTCAGGGCCGTAAAATGTCCAAGTCTATCGGCAACACCGTTAGTCCGCAGGACGTGATGAACAAGCTGGGCGCCGACATTCTGCGCCTGTGGGTGGCTTCCACCGACTATACCGGCGAAATGGCGGTCTCCGACGAGATCCTCAAACGCGCCGCGGACAGCTATCGTCGTATCCGTAACACCGCGCGCTTCCTGCTGGCGAACCTGAACGGTTTCGATCCGGCAAAAGACATGGTTAAACCGGAAGAGATGGTGGTGCTGGACCGCTGGGCGGTCGGCTGCGCGCAGGCGGCTCAGGAAGATATTCTGAAAGCCTATGAATCCTACGATTTCCACGAAGTGGTGCAGCGCCTGATGCGCTTCTGCTCCATCGAGATGGGCTCGTTCTACCTCGACATCATCAAAGACCGCCAGTACACCGCGAAAGCGGACAGCGTGGCGCGTCGCAGCTGCCAGACCGCGCTGTTCCACATCGTGGAAGCGCTGGTGCGATGGATGGCGCCGATCATGTCCTTCACCGCGGACGAAATCTGGGGTTACCTGCCGGGCGACCGTGAGAAATACGTCTTCACCGGCGAGTGGTATGAAGGCCTGTTCGGCCTGGCCGACGACGAAGCGATGAACGACGGCTTCTGGGACGAACTGCTGAAAGTGCGCGGCGAAGTCAACAAGGTGATCGAGCAGGCGCGTGCCGATAAGAAAGTCGGCGGCTCGCTGGAAGCGGCGGTCACGCTGTATGCCGATGCCGAACTGGCGGCCAAACTCAACGCGCTGGGTGACGAATTACGATTTGTCCTGTTGACCTCGGGCGCTAACGTTGCCGATTATGCGCAGGCGCCGGCTGATGCCTGGCAGAGCGATCTGCTGAAAGGGCTGAAAGTCGTCCTGAGCAAAGCCGAGGGCGAGAAGTGCCCACGCTGCTGGCATTACACCAGCGACGTCGGCAAGGTAGCGGAACACGCAGAAATCTGCGGCCGCTGTGTCAGCAACGTCGCCGGTGACGGCGAGCAACGTAAATTCGCCTGATGAGTAAATCGATCTGTTCAACGGGGCTACGCTGGCTGTGGGTCGTCGTAGCCGTGCTGATTATCGATCTGGGCAGCAAATTCCTGATCCTCCAGAACTTCGCTCTGGGGGAGACGGTTTCGCTGTTCCCGTCGCTTAATCTGCATTATGCGCGCAACTACGGCGCGGCTTTTAGCTTCCTCGCCGACAGCGGCGGCTGGCAGCGCTGGTTCTTCGCCGGGATTGCGGTCGGCATCTGCGTGGTGCTGGCGGTGATGATGTACCGTTCGAAGGCGACGCAAAAGCTGAACAACATTGCCTACGCGCTGATCATTGGCGGCGCGTTGGGTAACCTGTTTGACCGTCTGTGGCACGGCTTCGTGGTCGATATGATCGACTTCTACGTCGGCGACTGGCATTTCGCCACCTTCAACCTTGCCGATAGCGCCATCTGCATCGGCGCGGCGCTGATCGTGCTGGAAGGCTTCTTGCCTTCCAGTGCTAAAAAAGCATCATAAAAAATTGCCGGATGGCGACGCTAAAGCGTTCTATCCGGCCTACAGTATACATCGGCCTTTGTTGGCCCGGTAAGCGTAGCGCCACCGGGCAAACAAGCGGCGGCAATGTAAAAAGAGCAAACCTGCATGTCTAACTCTGTACAGAGCAACAGCGCGGTGCTGGTGCACTTCACGCTGAAACTGGATGATGGCTCCACCGCCGAATCCACACGCGGCAACGGTAAACCGGCGCTGTTTCGTCTTGGCGATGCCTCGCTTTCCGAAGGGCTGGAGCAGCATCTGCTGGGGCTGAAAGCCGGCGATAAAACCACGTTCTCGCTGGAGCCTGACGCCGCGTTCGGCGTGCCGACTCCGGACCTGATCCAATATTTCTCTCGCCGCGAGTTTATCGATGCCGGCGAACCGGAAATTGGCGCAATTATGCTCTTTACCGCAATGGATGGCAGCGAAATGCCCGGCGTGATCCGCGAAGTGAACGGCGATTCCATCACCGTCGACTTCAACCATCCGCTGGCCGGGCGTACCGTTCATTTTGATATTGAAGTGCTGGAAGTCGATCCGGCGCTGGAGGGGTAAGATGCAGATCCTGTTGGCTAACCCGCGCGGTTTTTGCGCCGGCGTTGACCGCGCTATCAGCATTGTAGAAAACGCGCTGACGTTATACGGCGCGCCGATCTATGTTCGTCACGAAGTTGTCCATAACCGCTATGTCGTCGATAGCCTGCGCCAGCGCGGGGCGATTTTTATCGAGCAGATTAGCGAAGTGCCGGACGGCGCGATCCTGATTTTCTCCGCCCACGGCGTGTCGCAGGCGGTACGCAATGAAGCGAAGAGCCGCGATCTGACGGTCTTCGATGCCACCTGTCCGCTGGTGACTAAAGTCCATATGGAAGTCGCCCGCGCCAGTCGTCGCGGCGAAGAGTCGATTCTAATCGGCCACGCCGGGCACCCGGAAGTTGAAGGCACCATGGGCCAGTACAATAACCCCGAAGGGGGCATGTACCTGGTTGAGTCGCCGGAAGACGTGCTGACGCTGGAAGTCAAAAACGATGCCCGTCTGTCGTTTATGACCCAGACAACGCTCTCCGTCGATGACACTTCCGACGTCATCGATGCGCTGCGCGAGCGCTTCCCGAAAATCGTCGGCCCGCGCAAAGACGATATTTGCTACGCCACCACTAACCGTCAGGAAGCCGTGCGCGCGCTGGCCGAGCAGGCTGATGTAGTGCTGGTGGTCGGTTCGAAAAACTCCTCTAACTCCAACCGCCTGGCTGAACTGGCGCAGCGGATGGGGAAAGCGGCCTATCTTATCGACGATGCCACCGATATCCAGGAGTCGTGGGTGAAATCCGCAGCCTGCGTCGGCGTCACCGCGGGCGCATCGGCGCCGGATATTCTGGTGCAGAACGTGATTGCCCGCCTGCAGGAGCTGGGCGGCGGCGAAGCCGTGCCGTTGGAAGGTCGTGAAGAGAATATCGTTTTCGAGGTGCCGAAAGAGCTGCGTGTGGATGTCCGTGAAGTAGAGTAAGTTCTTTCGCCCATCAGTATGAGAAGATGCCAGACTTAACGTCTGGCATTTTTTTTGGGAGAAAACCATGCGCTTACCGATTATTCTCGACACCGATCCGGGGATTGACGATGCGGCGGCGATTGCCGCCGCGCTGTTCTCGCCACAGCTGGATTTGCAATTGATGACCACGGTGGCGGGCAACGTCTCGGTGGAGAAGACCACCCGCAACGCGCTGCAGCTGCTGCATTTCTGGAATGCTGACGTGCCGCTGGCGCAGGGGGCGTCGATGCCGCTGGTGCGCCCGCTGCGCGATGCCGCTTCGGTGCACGGCGAATCCGGCATGGAGGGCTATGATTTCGTCGAACATAACCGCCAGCCGTTAGCAAAACCGGCGTTTCAGGCGATCCGCGATGCGCTGATGCACGCGCCGGAACCCGTGACTCTGGTGGCCATCGGCCCGCTGACCAATATTGCCCTGCTGATAACGCAGTATCCTGAGTGCCTGTTTAATATTCGTCGGCTGGTGCTGATGGGCGGCTCGGCAGGGCGCGGCAATTTTACCCCTAACGCCGAGTTCAATATCGCCATCGATCCGGAAGCCGCGGCAAAAGTCTTCCACAGCGGGCTGGATATTGTGATGTGCGGGCTGGACGTCACCAACAAGGCGATGCTGGCGGCGGATTATCTCGCGACCCTGCCGACGCTGAACCAGACCGGCAAAATGCTCCATGCGCTGTTTAGCCACTATCGCAGCGGCAGTATGACCAGCGGCCTGAGGATGCATGATTTATGCGCCATCGCGTGGCTGGCGCGCCCGGAACTGTTTACGCTCAAACCCTGCTTTGTGGCGGTAGAGACGCAGGGAACCTGGACTTCCGGCACGACGGTAGTCGATATTGAAGGGCGGCTGGGGCAACCGGCGAATGCGCAGGTGGCGCTGGATCTCGATGTTGCCGGCTTCCAGCGCTGGGCGGCGGAGGTTATCGCTCTGGCGCCATAGTTGGCAGCAGCGCCGGCACCTTTTCGCTCAGGTAATCAATCATTGCCCGCATTCTGGCGGGCATATGCTTATGCCCCGACCACAGTAGCCACAGGTTGCCAGAGTAGCTGCTGATAAATTCCCATTCCGCCAGCACTTGCACAATTTCACCCTGTGCCAGCGCCTCGCGGGCGGTAAACAGCGGCAGACTGCCGATCCCTAGATGTTGTTTAACCGCATCGAGACGCACGGCGGTGTGGTTGGCGGCGTAGCGCCCGTGGGTTTGAATTGTTTCGCTTTTACCTTCGCGACGGAACTTCCAGCGCGCGTCGGCGGGCGTTTCGCCAAGGCTGATGCAGCTATGCGCGCGCAGATCCTGCGGGGTCTGCGGCGTACCGTGACGCTGTAAATATTGTTCAGTGGCGCAGATCACATGGGTAACCGGCATCAGCGGTTTACCGTACAGGCCGGGGGAAGGGGAATGGGTGATGCGCAGCGCCAAATCAATGCCATCGTCGATAAAATCGAGGTCGCGATCCTCCAGCCGCAGGCAAACGTCTACCTGCGGATAACGGCTGAAAAACTCCATCATTAGCGGATGGATCACAAAGCGCCCGACGGCTTTCGGCACGCTCAGGGTCAGTTTGCCCTGCGCCACCGTTTGAGTACTCCCGGCGGAGTCCATGGCCTGTCGCGCCGCCTCCAGCATCTCCAGCGCATGTTCATACACCGTTTTCCCGGTATCGCTCAGGCGCAGCTTACGTGTGGTCCTGTGCAGCAGTTTGCAGCCCATCTCCTGCTCCAGCCGCGATACGCTGCGGCTCACGGCGGAAGGGGTAATGCCGTTCTGGCGGGCGACGGCGGAGAAGCTCCCTTGTTCGACAATCTGGACGAACAGGGCGAGGTCCGGTAGCAGGTTCAGGTTCATTTGTGCCTTCGAGACAAAAGTGCATTGGTTGTCGATGGGATTATCGCTATCGATATTATCAATATACTGTGCTGACACCGAGGAGAACAATTATGACTGAACGCATTTATTACACCAGCGACGCCACCGAAGGGCGCGCACAGATTGTCGGCTGCAGCGCCGAAGCCGATGGCCGTTATGCGATTGAACTGGATCGCACATTGTTTCATCCGCAGGGCGGCGGGCAACCGTCCGATGGCGGCTGGATTGCCGGAGAGCCGGTGATGGCGGTCACTACGCGCGGCGATAGCGTGCTGCATATCGTTGCACAGCCGCTGCCGGAGGGCGAGGTAGAGATGCGAATCGATGCGTCTGCGCGACTATTGCATGCTCGCTTGCACTCTGCCGGTCACTTACTGGGGTTGGCCGGCGAACAGTTCGGCTGGCGGCCGGTGAAAGCGCATCACTGGCCGGGAGAGGGGCGGATTACCTTTGCTGCCGGCGCTGGCGCCACGTTGCCGGAAGCCAGCGCGCTGTTGGCGCAGGTGAGCGCGTGGCGGCAGCAGGATTTACCGCGTCGGGTGGCCTTCGCCGATGGCTTACGCACCGTCGGCTTTGGCGAGCTGCCGGCCTATCCCTGCGGCGGCACCCATGTCGCCAGCCTGGCGGCGCTGGGGAATATTGCTATCAGCCAGCTGAAAATGAAAAAAGGGCAGATGATCGTCAGCTATACCCTCGAATAAGTATATCAGGCGTGCTCAGGGTAGGGATGCTTGCCGCGATAAATACGCTCCGGTCGGCCGACTTTGCCATAGCTGATTTCCGCTTCCAGAATATCGTTTTTAACCCCTTGCTCGAGATAGCGACGAGCGGTGGTTTTACTGCTACCGAGGATGCGGGCCAGCGAGTCGGCGGTATGTACCACCTCCGGGTCGGAGAATAGCTGCAGCACGCGGTTAAAGGTGCTTTCATCAATCCCGCGAGCCGGCACGCCAGCGGGCTCCGTTTGCTCCCGGGCCTGGATATTAAATAGCGCGTCGACGTGAGTTTGGCTGGCCTGTTCGCTGGAACGTAACGAACTGCGATAGCGGGCAAAGCGCTCAAGGGTGTGCTGTAAGCGCTGATAATGTACTGGCTTGATCAGATAGTCGAATACCCCCAGACGCAACGCCTCGCTGATGGTATCCATATGATTATCGGCGGTAATAAAGATAATTCGCCCTTTGTAGTTGGTGCTGACGGCGTGGCGAATCAGCTCTAATCCCTTGCCGTCGGGAAGAAAGTTATCCAGCAGGATCAGCTGCGGCTGGTAGAGACGCAGCAGCTTTTTCGCGCTTTCCAGCTTATCCGCAATGCCGATCACGTTGAACTGGGGAAACTGTTTGATGGTATCCATGATGTTCATCTCGGGTCAGGGGAATATAAAGAGTAAAAATGGTGCCAAAAGGAATATTGTCTTCGACGACGATGCTGCCGCCTGCTTGTTCTACGTAACTGCGCACCAGCCAGAGTCCGATACCGTGATCGCCGCTGGCGCTGCTGGTGACGCCGCGCTCGAAGATCCGATCGCGTAGCGCCTCGTCAATGCCGCATCCCTGGTCGGCGATCTCGACGATCACCTCATGGCCATCGCTGTTGATCAAACATTCGATCTGTTTTGATCCCTGCGGTTGGCGCAAAGTGGCATTGTAGGCGTTATCAAGAAGATTCCCCACGATCGAGATCCATTCATTGTGAGAAAGCGCGCGAGGAAGTTTATCGACGAAACAGGCCGGGTCGAACACCAGCTCAAGGCCGAGCTCTTTGGCCCGGTAATATTTGCCGATCAGCAGGCCGGCAAGGTGGTTATCGTGGAAATTACGCGCAATGAAATCGAGCACTTTCTGGTGGCTATCCGACTGCTGTTGAATCAGATCCAGCGCGTGATCGTAGCGCCTAAGAAACAGCAGGCCAGCAATGGTCGAGATCAGATTACGGTGTTCATGTTGTACGGCGCGCAGGTTGTCGGCATACAGCTGCACCTGGCTGAGCTGCAGGCTCAGGGTATTAATATCATCTTTACTGCGAAAGCTAATCACCCAGCCTCGCGGCGCATTATTTAGGGTTACCGCCATGCGGCTGGCGATCACTTTGATCTGATTGAAGGTGACTATCTCATCTTTTTTATTCTCCTGCGGCGCATCATAGAAAAAAGCTTCCTGCGAGATAATGCTGCTGATCCCTTTGCCAATCAGCGCCGGCTCCGGTTGGCTCAGATTGAGCAGACGGCGAGCGGCTTGATTAATGGCGGTGATCTTATAATTTGAATCGATAGCGATAAGCCCTTCAAACACCGATTCAAAGAGCACGCTTTGCTGGATGAGCAGTTGTGATAGCTGCTGGGGCTCCATATTGAGCATCTGCTTTTTGATATGCAGCGAGAAGCGACGGGCGCAATACAGCAGAACCAGCAGGACGATCGCCATCGGAATAAGCAGCGAACTTATCTGCAGGCTGAGCCAGTTTTCCAACTGTTCGATGGTATAGCCGACCGAGACGATACCGAGTACTTTGCCGCTGCTGTCCTGAATCGGCGATTTTCCGCGTAGTGACGAACCCAACGAACCCTTGCGCACCGACACGTAGCTTTTGGCGTTATACAGCGCCTCATCGCTATCACCGCCCTCCATAAATTTGCCGATTTCATCAGGATTGACGTGGTACAGGCGCTGGCCTTTAGCATCGCCGACGGTGATGTAAGTGGCATCGGAGAACGAGCGCATGGGGTCGATAAGCGCTTTGATTTTGGCGAGATCGTGTTGCTGTACCGCTTCCACAAGCTCCGGCATCGCCGAGATCTGCATCGCCTGAATTAGCGCCCGCTGCCCCACCTGGTAATGGAGACGATCTTCGGTAATGTTGGTCAGATACCACGACATGGCCAGCATGACGACGGTGGAGGTAAAAAGAATCAGCAGGAAGATGCGATTCTGAAACGATCGCCTTGCAAACCAGTGGGTGATTTTTCGGGTGAACATAGGGCTGATAGACATTAAATTGTTATTTTCCCCGTTTCGCGGCCTGGGTGCTTCCAGACAGCGCACAGAACTGAAAATTTCAGAAAAGCGCCCGGTACAAAAAGCACCGGGCGCGTGTGGCCTGCCGTCACAGCCATCTGTGAACCCGTAGCCCGGATATGGCGTCAGCCGCTATCCGGGAACCTCTCCCCGGCGGCGCTGCGCTTACCGGGGCGACAAACCGGAGCGGGCCGGTAGCCCGGATAAGGCGTCAGCGGATGCCGGCCTACATCGCCAGCACGTACTTGAGCATCACCCCGGCGGCGATCGC
>CABUCP010000072.1 GCA_902490055.1 uncultured Klebsiella sp.
ATACCGAGGCCGTAAGGGTACGAGCATCGCCTGAACAACGGCGCTTTTCCCCTTACCGACCCGCGAAGGCGAAGCCATCAGGATGATGCGACACGGTGTCTACAGGAATAACGGATATCGCCCGGCGCGTTGATTGGCCTCTCACCCGGCAAATGCGGCCTAAAACGCCGCCGTGGCAGTGCGGCGACGCGTCAGGCCGTTCATCAGGACAATGACGCGCAAGCGTTAATGGAAGTCGGGACAGGGAATTCCCGATTCGTCAGCGCGCGCTACGGATTTACCGCCTGCGATAGGGTCGCCGGCGTTACCGTGCGCCGCGCTGACGAAACTAAAAAATGGCGCAGCGCCAGGCTCAGCCGGGTTAACGAGAGTTAACGTCGCGCTGGCCGGCATATTGACTGCGTCGACTTCCTGAATTAGTTCGTCAAGCGGAGAGGGATTTTCTCATGCGTATTCTGTTTGTTGGCCCGCCACTCTATGGGCTGCTGTATCCGGTGCTGTCTTTAGCGCAGGCATTTCGCGTTAACGGTCATGAAGTGCTGATCGCCAGTAGCGGTAAATTCGCCCAAAAAGCGGCCGAGGCAGGGCTGGTGGTGTTTGATGCCGCGCCCGGCTTCGATTCGGAAGCCGATTATCGCCGCCGCGAGGCGCAGCGAAAGGAAAGTAATATCGGCACCAAGATGGGCAACTTCTCGTTCTTCAGCGAAGAGATGGCTGACCAGTTGGTGGAGTTCGCTGGACACTGGCGGCCCGACCTTATCGTCTACCCTCCCCTCGGAGTCGTCGGGCCGCTGATTGCCGCCAAATACGGCATCCCGGTGGTGATGCAAACCGTCGGCTTCGGCCACACCCCCTGGCATATCAAGGGCGTGACGCGCTCGCTCGCCGACGCCTACCGTCGCCACGGCGTCGAAGCCCCGCCGCAGGATATGGCGTGGATCGACGTAACGCCGCCAAGTATGAGCATCCTGCAAAACGACGGCGAACCGATCATTCCCATGCAATACGTGCCGTATAACGGCGGCGCGGTATGGGAGGAATGGTGGGAACGCACGCCCGATCGCAAACGGCTGCTGGTCAGCCTCGGCACCGTCAAACCGATGGTCGACGGCCTCGATCTGATTTCCTGGGTGATGGATTCCGCCAGCGAGGTCGATGCCGAGATTATTCTGCATCTTTCCGCCAATGCGCGATCCGATCTGCGATCGCTGCAGTCAAACGTTCGCCTGGTTGACTGGATCCCGATGGGCGCCTTCCTCAACGGCGCCGATGGTTTTATCCATCACGGCGGCGCAGGCAACACCCTGACGGCGCTACACGCGGGCATTCCGCAGATCGTATTCGGCCAGGGCGCCGATCGCCCCGTGAATGCCCGCGCGGTGGTCGATCGCGGCTGCGGGATCATCCCCGGCGACGGCGGTCTGTCGAGCAGCATGATCAATGCTTTCCTCGACGATCGCGCATTACGTACGGCCTCTGAAGAGGTGGCGGCGGAAATGGCGGCGCAGGCCTGCCCAACCGAAGTGGCGAAAAAGCTCGCCGCAATGGCGCAAAGCAGATAACAGCCGCCGTGGCTGATCTCATCTTTAAATTGACGGAGGAGGCTTAATGCCTGCGACTCACTCTCCCACGCCCGCGCGATCCTGGATAATCCGCCTGGCTCGCGTGTGCTGGGAACGTAAGAAACTTAGCGCCATCGTGGTGGTGGCGTCGGTGTCGACCATTCTGCTGGCCGCGCTGACGCCGCTACTAACGCGGCAGGCGGTAAACGATGCGCTGGCGGGCAATCCCACCCGCCTGCCGTGGCTGGCCTGCGGGCTACTGTTGATCGCCTTTTTTGATTTCATCGGTAACTACGTACGCCGCGGCTATGCTGGCGAGCTATCGCTATGGGTCCAGCACACCCTGCGAGGACGCGCGTTCGACAGCATCCAAAAACTGGACGGCGCAGGCCAGGATGCGCTGCGTACCGGGCAGGTCATTTCGCGAACCAACAGCGATCTGCAGCAGATGCATACCTTGCTACAAATGTCGCCGGTGCCGCTGGCGGTATTCACCTACTACATCGCCGGTATTGCGGTAATGCTGTGGATGTCGCCGGCTATGACGCTGATCGTGGTCTGTGTACTGGCGTGTCTTGCCATTACCGCGCTGCGCGCCCGCCGTCGGGTATTCGCACAGACGGGGCTGGCTTCAGACCGGTTGGCGAATCTGACCGAGCACATGCGCGAAGTTCTGGCGCAGATCTCAGTGGTGAAATCCTGCGTGGCGGAACTGCGCGAAACGCGCTGGCTGGATCGCCAGTCGCGGCAAATGGTGCGCGTGCGTATCAGCGCGGCCATCTCGCAGGCGATGCCCGGTGCGACCATGCTGGCGCTGCCGGTGCTCGGGCAAATCGTTCTGCTGTGCTACGGCGGCTGGTCGGTGATGCACGGGCGAATTGACCTCGGGACCTTCGTGGCCTTTGCCAGTTTCCTCGCCATGCTGACCGGACCGACCCGCGTGCTGGCCTCGTTCCTGGTGATTGCTCAACGTACCCAGGCATCCGTAGAACGGGTCTTCGCCCTAATCGACACCCGTTCGCAAATGGTTGACGGTAGCGAAGCGCTCAATGGCCGCGTGACTGGCCTGGAACTGGAAAAAGTGAACTTCAGTTATGGTAACGGCAACCGCATCCTGAGCGATGTGTCGTTTTCTCTGCAGACCGGTGAAACGGTGGCGGTGGTCGGCGCATCGGGATCGGGTAAATCGACGCTGCTGATGCTGCTGGCGCGCTTTTACGATCCCAGCGCCGGCGATATTTGGCTTAACACCAGCGCCGGCCGGCAGAACCTTCGCGAGCTCAAACTGGAGGCGCTGCGCCGTCAGGTGGGAGTAGTATTTGAAGATGCCTTCCTGTTTGCCGGTACGGTCGCGGAGAATATCGCCTACGGCCACCCGCAGGCGACGGCGGAGGATATTCGCCGCGCGGCTGCGGCGGCAGGCGCCAGCGAGTTTATCAACGCCTTACCAAAAGGCTTTGATACCCGGTTAACCGAGCGCGGCACGAACCTGTCTGGCGGGCAGCGCCAGCGCATCGCGTTGGCGCGGGCGCTGATTACCGCGCCGGAATTGCTGATTCTCGATGACACCACCTCGGCGGTAGATGCCGGTACCGAAGCGGAGATCAACGCCGCGCTGAGTCGTTACGCCGATGAACGGCACATGCTGCTGGTAATAGCCCGCCGCCGGGCGACGCTGCAGCTGGCCAGGCGAATTGTGGTGCTGGATAAAGGGCAAGTGGTAGACATCGGCAGCCAGGCAGAGCTTGAGTCTCGCTGCCCGGCGTTCCGCGCGCTGATGACCGGCGACGGCGATTTCCTCGAACCAGGCGCCGGCGGCTGCCACGATCTGTGGCCAACAACGCCAGCGGCGAAGAACGATGAACCACAAGCCTTACCGGAAACTGACGACAACGGTTTTGTCGCCCGCATGACTCGCGTACCGGAACAGGCGGTACAGCAGGCGCTGGCCGGCGAGGGACGTAAATTTACCTCGCTGTTACGGCCGGTGGCGTGGATGTTCATCATTGCCGCCCTACTGATCGCGCTGGATTCCGCCGCCGGCGTCGGCGTGCTAATACTGCTGCAGCGCGGTATTGACTCGGGGGTCGCCGCTGGCGATATGGCGACTATCGGCATTTGTGCTCTGCTCGCTCTGTGCCTGGTGGTCATAAGCTGGTGCTGTTATTCACTGCAAACGGTCTTCGCCGCCAGAGCGGCGGAGTCGGTTCAGCATACGGTACGCCTACGCAGCTTCGGTCATATGCTGCGCCTGGCCCTTCCCTGGCATGAAAAGCATGTCGATTCACGCCTGACCCGGATGACCGTTGATGTCGATTCCCTCGCCCGTTTTCTGCAAAACGGCCTTGCCGGCGCGGCCACCAGCCTGGTCACGATGTTCGCCATCGCCGCGGCCATGTTCTGGCTCGACCCCATACTGGCGCTGACGGCATTAAGCGCGGTGCCGGTAGTCGCGCTGGCGACCTGGATTTACCGTCGCCTGAGTTCGCCGGCCTATGCCCAGGCACGCCTCGAAATCGGTAAGGTGAATAGCACTCTGCAGGAGAAAGTCTCCGGCCTGCGCGTCGTGCAATCGCACGGTCAGCAGGAGCAGGAGGCCGCCCGGCTGCGCGCATTATCGGATCGCTTCCGCGCCACCCGCGTACGCGCGCAGAAATACCTTGCGGTCTATTTCCCCTTCCTGACCTTCTGCACTGAGGCCTTCTATGCTGCCGTGCTGCTGGTCGGCGCCTCAAGGGTGGCCGAGGGTGAAATGACCGCCGGGGTACTGGCGGCGTTCTTCCTGTTACTGGGACAGTTTTACGGCCCGGTACAGCAATTATCCGGGATTGTGGATTCCTTCCAGCAGGCAACGGCCAGCGGTAAACATATTGATGAACTGCTGGCGACCGACGATACGGAGAACGTCGAGCCCTCTTCCGCTCCGCCCGCCACGGGGGCATTACAGCTTGATGAAGTGACGTTCCGCTATCCCGGCAACCCTGAGCCGGCGCTGGACAAGCTCACTCTAACCATCCCCGAAGGCACCGTCGTGGCGGTCGTTGGCCGCAGCGGCGCCGGGAAGTCGACATTAATTAAGCTTATCGCCGGACTGTATTCGCCCACCAGCGGGACCATCGGCATTGGCGAGCGGCAGATGACGGCGGCGACCCTTGCCGATTACCGCCGTCAGATTGGCCTGGTCGATCAGGATGTCGCGCTATTTAGCGGTGATATTGCGGAAAACATTCGTTATTCGCGGCCATCCAGCAGCCATGCTGAAGTTGAAATTGCTTCACGACGGGCAGGTCTGTTTGAGCTAATACGCCAATTGCCGCAGGGCTTCCGCACGCCGGTCAATAACGGCGGCGCGGATTTATCCGCCGGACAACGTCAGCTGATTGCGCTGGCTCGCGCCCAGTTGGCGAATGCCCACGTCCTGCTTCTGGACGAAGCCACGTCGCGCCTC
This sequence comes from uncultured Klebsiella sp., assembly GCA_902490055.1. Classification (GTDB taxonomy): domain Bacteria; phylum Pseudomonadota; class Gammaproteobacteria; order Enterobacterales; family Enterobacteriaceae; genus Klebsiella. The sequence continues at coordinate 5,011 of CABUCP010000072.1, forward strand.
GATCGCCGATCGGAAGAGCGCTTAATGTCTTCGTTAACCGAAGTCGCCCACGCGGAGAATCGTTTGGCGTTAATCGTGGCGCACCGCCTGACCACCGCCCAGCGCTGCGATCTGATAGCCGTTGTCGATAAGGGACGGCTCGCGGAATACGGTACTCACGAGCAATTGCTCAGGGCAGGCGGACTCTATACCCGCTTATGGCGCGACAGCGTCGGCCAGCCGGAAGGGCATAGCCAACACGACATAACGGGAGAAATCGTGGGATAGTGATGGTAAGAGTTCGACCTTAATCAACACGCCTAAAGCGGCTGTTCGCGGAACAGCCGCTTTAGCTATTTTTACTGGTAGCATGATTTTTCAAAGAGATAGAATGTTCAATATGAATTCACATCCGCCGGTTTCAGCGGCTATCGCCGGCCTGCGCCGCCAGTTGGCTACCGCCAACATTACCGATCTTTCTCGTTTCTGGCAGCAGGCCGCATCGCTGCCGGTACCGCTAGTAACAACGGTTGACGGCGCTGCCGATGAACGTGAAGTGACTTTTTTGTGGCGCGCACGCCGTCCGCTGCAGGGCGTTTATCTGCGCCTAAACCGGGTAACCGACAAAGAACAGGTGGCAAAAGGGCTGATGACCCAAATTCCCGCAACGGATATCTGGACCCTGACGCTGCGCCTCCCGGCCAGCTACTGCGGTTCTTATTCGCTGGTAGAGATCCCGCCCGGCACGCCGGAAGAGGTGGTTAACCAGCTAGGGAGCCGCTTTGCCGCCCTCGCCGGACAGGCCGATCCGCTCAACAAGACGCCGGGGATCGCCGTTCGCGACAGCGCGCAGGAGTCAGTCCTGGCGCTGGATAAGGCGCCCGCTCAATCCGAATGGCGCGGAGGCCGCCACGCCGGAACCCTGCTAACCTCAGAGCGGGTCATTGCCGGGCAATCGCGGCGGGTGCGCCTGTACCTGCCCGCGGTTGAGGATTCACAGCCGCTCGGCATGGTGCTGCTGCCCGATGGCGAAACCTGGTTCGATCATCTTGGGGTGTGCGCGGCCATTGACGCCGCGATCGATAGTCGCCGCATCGTTCCCGTGGCGCTGCTGGGTATCGATAATATCGATGAACGCGAACGCACTCTGTTACTCGGCGGGCGCAGCGAGCTGATACGGGATGTCGCGGAGCATCTCATCCCCGCCATTCGCCGCGAACAGCCACAGCAGAAATGGGCGGATCGTTCGCGTACCGTGCTGGCCGGGCAGAGCCTCGGCGGCGTCAGCGCGCTGATGGCCGCCCGCCATGCGCCGGAAACCTTCGGTCTGGTGCTCAGCCACTCGCCTTCCATGTGGTGGACGCCGGATGGCGGCAGTCGGCCCCATTTATTTAGCGCCACCGATACTTCATGGATCAGCGAACATGTGCTGGCCGCACCGCCGCGCGATGTGCGTATTCGCCTGTGCGTAGGCTCACTGGAGGGTTCGACGGTGCCTCATGTCGAGCGGCTTCATCAGCAGCTACTGGCGGCCGGCGTCGAGAGTCATTGCGCTATTTACACCGGCGGGCATGATTATGCCTGGTGGCGCGGCGCCTTGCTTGACGGGCTCGGCTTACTGCAGGGTTGACTTGACCAACGAGCGCTTTCAGGCAACTGTATGTGCTTTCTGAATAACTAAAATTCACCTGCGGAAAAGGAATAATCATCGGATGTATGCCCGCGAGTCTCGCTCTACGCGCCCGCGCAAGGCGCTTTTTGCCGTTCTTTCTTGCCTCACCCTCGGTTATAGCGCTTCAGGATTAGCAAAACCGGATATGCAGCCGCTGGGGCCCAACATCGCCGATAAGGGTTCGGCGTTTTACCACTTTAGCGTCAATCAGTTCGACTCCGCCGACGGCGCTCGCCACTATCGGGTATGGACCGCTGTGCCAAATAAAGCCGCGCCGCCGACGGGCTATCCCGTGCTATACATGCTCGACGGTAATGCGGTAATGGATCGCCTGTCTGATGAGCTGCTCAAACAGCTGGCGGCGCAATCGCCGCCGGTGATCGTCGCGGTCGGCTATCAGACCAACCTGCCTTTCGATCTTAACGGCCGGGCCTACGACTACACGCCAGCCGCGCAAGCGAACGGTAGAACCCATTCCGCTAGCGGGCGACCGGGGCGCAAAAGCGGCGGCAGCGACGACTTCCGCCAGTTACTGGAAACGCATATAGCCGCTAAGGCGGAGCAAGGGCTGAAAATCAACCCGCAGCGCCGCGGTCTGTGGGGCCACTCCTACGGCGGCCTGTTCGTGCTCGACTCCTGGCTGTCGTCCTCGTTCTTCCACGCTTATTACAGCGCCAGCCCGTCGCTGGGCCAGGATAACTTCTCCCTGCTGAGCCGGCTCACGGCGGCCAAACCTGCATCATACTGCGGCAAAAATCTGGCTATCATGGAAGGTTCTGCGACGCCGGGCGATAACCGGGCAACGCATGCGGCCGAAGTGCTAACCAAAGTGCATGCCACCCTCGCCACGCTGCAGGAGAAAAGGGCTAATGCTGCTTTTTGGGATTTCCCGGGCCTCGGCCACGGGCCGATGTTCAACGCCTCCTACCGCAGCGCGCTGCTGGAAATGAGTCGCGAAAAAGCGCCGAACCAGCACCGCTGTCTTTAACCCAGCCTTGATACTGCCCGCGCGATTGCGGGCAGTATCATGATGACGATGCGATCAGAAGCTCGCCGTCACCCCGGCATAATAAGCCCGGCCGGGTTCGTTATAGGTATTTGCCCCTTCGGATGAACGATAGATCTGTTTATCGAAGATATTGCTGACCCCAACGTTCAGGCGCAGGTTTTTATTAATATCGTAATTAAAGTTGGTGCCCACCAGCGAATAAGCCCCCAGCTCTTTACCCGACAGGCCGCCGGTGTCTTCGCTGCGCGATTCCGCATGGGTACGCGGTTTTTGTCTACCGTATAGCGTCCAGTTGACGCTGGCGGAAAACGCCTGGGTTATCGTCCAGTCCAGCGAGTTGTTGATGGTGTATTTAGGGATAACCGAGAGCGGGTTGCCGGTATCTTTTTGTTCCGAAGTAATCATGTAAGTGGCGTTGGTATTCCATTTCAGACGATCTTTCACCAGCGGAAACGCCATGCTGGCTTCAATGCCATCGACTAACGCTTTTCCACCATTCTGCCACTGGAGAATATATGCGCCGGAAGCGGTTTGCCCGATGATGTCATCACCGGCCACGATCTTATTCTGATAATCATTACGGAAGTAGGTCACGCTGGCATGGTAATCGTCGCCAGAAGTTATGTCTTTTGGGCAACCATTGCCTTTCGAATAGAGCAGATAGCCTTCGCTGGATTGATAGAGGTTTGGCGCTTTAAACGTTCGGGCAATCCCGGCTTTGACTTTGAAGTAATCGCCTAATTCCTGCGACAGATTCAGGCTGGGGCTGAAGTTACCGCCGGACTCATTGAGATAATCAAAGCGCAGGCCAGGGATAATATTGGTACCGGGAGTCGGCTCAATATTATCTTCAAAATAGAGCGCGCTGATTTGTGAATGGTTTTTACTGCTGCGATCCGCCGCTGAACCGGAGATGCCGCCAATATTATTATCATTCACCGTTAAGCCGGTAGAAGAAGGATCGTCAAGCTCATCGCGGTTCCACTCTGCGCCGACGGTCAGGGTTTGATCGACCCACAGATCCAGCGGAATATTAACTTCGCCGCTGGTGCGCCAGGAGGTCAGGCGGTTGGTGGTGAATTTCTCATCCGCCGAAATTCGCCCTTCACCGCCGCCGGATAAACCTTCATTCATACGGGTATTATTGGTTTTTTCGTAATAGACCCCGAAACGGCTTTGCCCCCAGTCCCAGACCCCGTTATGGGTAATACCGTAATTCTGCCTGTACAAGCGGTTGGTCTCTTCGCCAGATTTCGCCAGGCTTTCGGTCACCGCGCTGGAAGAGCTGTTTTGCGTATCGCCAGCGTAGATATTTCCCTGGCGACTATACCCGGCTTCAAAATCGAGGATTTGCTGCGGATTCACTTTCCAGGAGACGACGCCGTTAATATCTTTATTGCGTACACCTTCGTGGCCGGCGGCGTTTTTCGAGCCCGCGGAAGAGTTAATATCCCAGCTGTCGGCGTCGGTTTTATTCAGGTTGCCATACAGACGCATCGTCAGCGCATCGCCGGCCAGCGGCCCGCTCAGGCTAAAGTTGGCGCGTCGGGTGGCCCCTTCATCGCTGCTTTCCGGTTGGTTGGTGTATAGCGACAGCGAACCGTGCCAGTCATTGGTCGGGCGTTTGGTAATGATATTCACCACCCCGCCCGCCGCGCCGGAACCATAGCGCGCCGCCGCCGGGCCGCGAATGACTTCAATGCGTTCAACCTGCTCTGGCGGCACCCAGTTAGTATCGCCGCGGGTATCACGTTCGCCACGCCAGCTATAGCGTACAGAGTTACGCGAGGTCACCGGGACGCCATCAATAAGGATTAAGGTGTTTTCCGGCCCCATGCCGCGAATATCGATTTGGCGGTTATTACCGCGGGTACCCGACGCGCTGTTGCCGGTCAGATTTACCCCCGGCATTTTACGAATAATATCGGAGAGGTCGTTGACCGGAGGGTCCTTTTTAATATCTTCGCTGGTAATAATTGAAACGCCCGGCTGCTGCTTTAGTACTTGTTCTGCGGTGGCTTCAACGACCAGCGTTTCATCACTATCGTCGGAGGATTTGGCGGCGGATAGCGGGCTATTCAGCCCTACCACTAGC
>CABUCP010000073.1 GCA_902490055.1 uncultured Klebsiella sp.
CTTTCAGGTAAACTTAACGGACAAGAATCAACTCACAATAACAAAGGAGTCGGGATGAGTTCGCAATCCCAGGCCAAATCCCCCGAACGTCTACGCGCGATGGTCGCCGGGACTCTGGCTAATTTCCAGCACCCAACCCTGAAACATAACCTCACCACGCTGAAGGCGCTGCACCACGTCGCCTGGCTTGACGACACCGTGCACATTGAGATCCAAATGCCGTTCGTCTGGACCCGCGCGTTTGAGGCGTTGAAGGAGCAATGCAGCGCTGAACTGCTGCGCATCACCGGCGCTAAGGCGATCGACTGGAAGCTCTCGCACAGTATCGCCACCTTAAAACGGGTGAAGAACCAGCCGGGGATTAACGGCGTTAAAAATATTATTGCCGTGAGCTCCGGGAAAGGCGGGGTGGGTAAATCGTCTACCGCCGTCAATCTCGCGCTGGCGCTGGCGGCGGAAGGCGCGAAAGTCGGTATCCTCGATGCCGATATCTATGGCCCGTCGATTCCGACCATGCTCGGCGCCGAAGACAGCCGCCCAACCTCGCCGGACGGCACCCACATGGCGCCCATCATCAAGTATGGCCTGGCGACTAACTCGATCGGTTATCTGGTAACCGACGACAACGCCATGGTGTGGCGCGGCCCGATGGCCAGCAAGGCGCTGATGCAGATGCTGCAGGAGACGCTATGGCCGGATCTGGATTACCTGGTACTGGATATGCCGCCGGGTACCGGTGACATTCAGCTGACGCTGGCGCAGAACATTCCGGTCACCGGCGCGGTGGTAGTGACCACGCCGCAGGATATCGCGCTGATCGACGCCAAAAAAGGCATCGTGATGTTTGAGAAGGTGGAAGTGCCGGTCGTGGGTATCGTGGAAAACATGAGCATGCATATTTGCAGCAATTGTGGTCACCACGAGCCTATCTTCGGCACCGGCGGCGCCGAGAAGCTGGCAGAGAAGTACCATACTCAGCTGCTGGGTCAACTGCCGCTGCACATCACGCTGCGTGAAGATCTGGATAAAGGTACGCCGACGGTGGTTGCCCGCCCGGAAAGCGAGTTTACCGACCTCTACCGTCAACTGGCGGGACGAGTAGCGGCGCAGATGTACTGGCAGGGTGAAGTGATCCCGAGCGAGATTGCCTTCCGCGCCGTTTAAGGCGGCGAATAGCGCATCAGCCAATAATCTCCGTCGGGAGACGCGCCCTGAGCTTCGAGCGTCCAGCCGTGATGCTGGTAGAAGCGCAGGGCGTTTTCATTTTTCGATAAGCACTTCAGCGTGCCGCTGTGGCTAAATGAGCGCTGAACTTGTTCCAGTAGCAGGCTGCCGACGCCTTTGCCCTGCCACTGCGGAGCAACAAACAGGTTGTGCAGAAAGTTGTCGATAACCCACACCGAGGCGAACCCCGCTAGCGCTTCACCGTACTCGGCGACCCATAGCTGTTCGTCTTGCACCACGGCATCAAAATCTTCCAATTGCCATTCATCGCCGTTGAGCCATGTCCACGACGCAATACGTGCGTCAAGGAACAGCTGGCGCAGGCGAGGGTAGTCGCTGTCGCGACCGGGGCGAATGCGCAGCTGCGGCGTCGGCATCGATGACTTAGCGATGATAGAAAATCTCGCCGTCGTACACTTTCAGGATTTTACCTTCGGTGTCGGTGATCAGCACGTAGTTACCGCCCATGTAGGTCCAGTGGCTGCCGGCATCCGGCGCGGGCAGATTGCGCTGCTGCCACTGTTTAATGTTGTACTCAGGGGTGAGATACATCGCCGGCACGGTATCGCCGATATGAAATTGGGTGAAATCAGCGGTGAACTCTTTCATCGCATACTGTTCAATCCCGGAGGCCGGCGCCGCCCAGCTTGCGCTGGCGCTGGCAAGAAGTACGCCCAGAAGCATCATTTTTGTTTTACGCATATATTCCTCAATATAACCTGGACTCAAAATAGCAGCCTCGTATCATTCCTGAAGCGCTGCGGAAATGGCAAGCACTGGTTTTTTAAAAAGTGTAAGCAAAACACGGTGGAAGTCTTGCGCCGCTTGCGTTGTTGTGATGTCGGTGGGTATTTTGGGAGCAATCTGAAGCAGGGGAGAATCGCATGTTCAGGCTGGAAGATCTGACCTTATTTGTCCGCGCGGCGGCGTTAGGCAGTTTTAGCGAGGCGGCGCGCGAGGCGGGGCAGCAGCCTGCGCAAGTCAGCGCAGCGATTAAGCGCCTGGAAACGACGCTCAATATTCGCCTTTTCGCGCGCTCGACCCGTAGCCTGCGCCTGACGCCGGAGGGCGAAACCTGGCTGCCGTACGCCACCCAGATGCTCGACACGCTGCAGGCGGGGCTGCAAAAAATTCAGGCGCCGGGGGACGAAATTCGCGGCACGCTACAAATCGCCGTGCCGTCCGACCTCGGGCGCAATCTGTTGCTTAACGTGTTTCGCGCGTTTCGCGAGCGCCACCCGGCGTTACGCCTGCGCCTGCACTTTTCCGATCATCTGACCGATGTGTTTAAAGATCCGGTGGATGTCGCGTTTCGCTATGGCTACCACGAAGACGCTTCGTTTATCTCGCTACCGGTAGCGCCGGAGAACCGCCGGGTGCTGGTGGCTGCGCCGCAGTGGATTAGCCGCCACGGGCCGGTGGATAGCCTTGAGGCGCTAGCTCAGCACAATGCGCTGGTGTATGTCCTGCGCGGTCGGCCTTTCGACCGCTGGCCGCTGGCCCTGAATGATGAAGTGAATACCGTACAGGTGAATGGCGCCATTATGAGTGATGATGCGGAGGTGATTCGTCGGCTGGCGATTGCCGGAGAGGGTATTGCTTATAAATCGTTGCTCGACGTTAGCGACGATCTACGTGAAGGGCGACTGCAGCGCTTACTGCCGCAGTATCAGGGCGATTTAACGCCGTTGAATATGATTTGCCCGCACCGCAAGCAGCTTTCTGCTGCGGTGCGTTTGCTCTATCAAGAGGTGAAATCACATTGTGAAGCGCTTAGTGCTTAACTAAAGTCGCGAAGTAGTAAACCAGAGGGATCGCCAGTACCCACAGGCCAATCGGGATTTCACGCCATTTGCCGGCGATGGCCTTGATCACAATGTAAAACAGCAGCCCGCCGGCAATCCCGGTGCCGAAGCTGTTGGCGATTAGCGTAATCATCACCATCATTAACACCGGTAGCCCGTCGGTGAAGTTGCCGAGATCGACCTTACGCAACCCGCTGAACATATTGAGGCCGATCAGAATTAACGCCGGGGCGGTTGCCTCCTTCGGGATCATTAACGCCACCGGGGTGAACAGCAGCATCAGCAAGAACATGACTGCCGCCGCCAGCGCGGTGAGGCCGGTTTTACCGCCGGCTTCCGCTGCCGCCGAAGACTCAATCAGCGCCGTCGCCGCCGGGATCCCTACCCACGGGCCCAGCGCGGCGGCAATGGAGTCGACCATAAATGGGCGGTTAATCTGCGGCATGTTGCCTTCTTCATCGAGCAGACCCGCTTCGCCGCCGACCGCCAGCGTCGTCCCCATGGTGGAGAAAAACTCGGAAGCAAAAAAGACGAACAGGAACGGCAGGAAGGCGATATTTAACGCGCCCAGCAGATCGATCTGCCCGAGCACCGGGGTCAGCGAATGCGGAACGTCAATAAAGCTACCCGGCAGTTTTGTCACGCCGAACGGAATACCGACCAGGGTAGCGAACAGAATGGCCCACAGAATCGCGCCCGGTACTTTGCGCGCCTGCAGGGCTATCGCCAGGAACAGGCCGCACAGCGCTACCAACGCGCCGGGGGCGAGAAAATCGCCGAGCATCAGGGCGTTGGTTTTGGCATTCGCCAGCACCAGCCCCGCGTTGCGAAAACCGAGTACCGCGACGAACAGGCCGATGGAGGCCGTCAACCCCAGCTTAATTGACTGCGGTACCGAGCGGGTCACCACTTCGCGCAGGCCGAATTTGGTCAGCAGGAAGAAGAGGATCCCCGACCAGCAGGCAATCCCGAGCCCAATTTGCCAGCCGATGCCTTCACTGCCCGCCAGCGTCACGCCCACCAGTACCGAGCCGCCAATACCCGGGCCGACGATAAACGGCAGGTTGGCGTAAAACGCCATCAGCAGGGTACCGGCGACGAACACTAAAATCGTACCGGTGGTGGCGGCGCCTTTATCCATCCCGCCGATCGCCAGCAGGCCGGGGATCACCACCAGTAAATAGGCGGCGGCGAGAAAGCCGGTGATCCCGGCAAGGCATTCGGTGCGTAGCTTACCGCCGCGCGATTGCAGCGCAAAACGGCGCTCCAGCCAGTTACCGCGGGCGGCGGAGTGAAGGGTGTTATCGGCCATGCTCAGGCTCCCTGAGGATTATTGTTGTGATGAGTCGGGTCCGGGGTTTCCCGGCAGGCTATCAGCGGGTCGACTATCTGGCGGCTGCCGCCGTCAGTAAGACCCAAATCGGTTAAATGCGGTCCAGCATTGCAGGCAAGACAGGTGCCTTCAATTGCCTTGAATACCCGGTACGGCGGCTCCCAGTCGGCGACTTTGCTACTGAGATCGCGCAGCTCGCGGAACTGCCGCGCCAGCTCCACCGGCGGAAGATCGGAGAGCATCCCGGCAATCGGCATCGCCACGTGGGCCAGAATCTCGCCGCGCTGCGCCAGCGCCATTCCGCCGCCGGAGGAGATAAGCTGATTGGCCGCCAGCGCCATATCATGAGCGTCGCGCCCGAGCACCACCAGGTTATGTGAATCATGTGAATAACTGGTGGCGATGGCCCCGCGCAGTTCGCCCCAGCCTTCCAGCAGGGCGATTTGCGGCGTCGCCTGATGGCGACCGTGACGGTGCTTCACCCAAATCAGGCTAAAGCCGGCGGGCAGTTGCACTTCGCCGTTACGGATTTGTACGTCCACTTCGCCCCATTGCGTGAAGCGCGCGCCGCGAATGTGGCGCAGACGGGCAACGCCGTGGCGAATACCGGCAATACGCAGAATGAAATCCTCGGCGCTGAGCGGCGCCATCTGCAGGGTATCGCGCGGCGGCGCGACGTTCGGCGCGGGGGCAATTGTTGTGAGCAGGCGTCCCGCGCGGGCGATAAGCTTGCCGCCGACGTAGACTTCGTGGGCGGCAAGCTTATCCAGCGATTCAAAGACCACCAGGTCAGCGCGGCGGCCGGCGGCAATCAGCCCGAGATCGTTGCGCTGCAGACGAATCGCCGCGTTGAGCGTGGCGAAGCGCAGCACATCGACCGCCGGCAAACCGTGTTCAATCAGCAGATTGAGTAGGGCGATAATGCCACCTTTCTCCAGCAGCATGTCTGGCGGTACATCATCGGTGCAGACGGTGATTTGCGAGGAGAGATGCGGCAGCGTTTGTAACGCCGCTACGATATCGGGCAGCAGATACGGGTGCGAGCCGCGGATTTCAATCGTCAGCCCGGCGCGCAGTTTTTCCAGCGCATCGGCCGCCGAAGTCAGTTCGTGATCGGAGGTGACGCCAGCGGCGAGGTACGCCTGCAGGTCGGAGCCGCTAAGACCGCGGGCGTGGCCTTCAATCAATTTGCCGCTGTTGAGCCCGGCCTGCACAATCTCCTGCATCCGCTCGCTGCCGTTCAGCACGCCGTGCATGTCCATCACTTCCGCTACGCCGCGTACTTCCGGCCAGCCGAGCATGGTTTCCATTTCGGCGCCGGCGAAATCGGCGCCGGACATTTCGAGACCCGGCGTGGAGGGAACGCTGGACGGTGCGGCGACCATTACCTGTAGCGGCAGATGACGGCTGGCATTGACGGCATAGCGCACGCCATCAACGCCCAGCACGTTGGCCAGCTCATGCGGATCCCAGAACACCGCGGTGGTCCCCTGCGTCAGGACGATTTCGGCGTAGCGCTCGGGCGGCAGATGCGAGCTTTCAAGATGGACGTGAGTGTCCATTAAACCCGGAGACAGGTAACGGCCGGCGAGCGAGCGCACTTCATGGGCATCGGCGCGGCTGCCGCGCGGGTGCACGCTGGCAATCATCTCGCCGACGATACCGACATCAGCCTCACGGACTTCGCCGGTAGCCATATCGACGATTTGCGCATCGATGAGTAGCAGATCAAACGGGGATTCGCCGCGTGCGGCCTGCACGGCGCGACGACGGACTTCAGCATTGCTGGACATAACAACTCCGGCACAAGGATAATGCGGATACTCTATGGGCACGGCAAACGTTTGCCCAGATGAATAAATTTATCGCCCGATAAGCCCGGGTTATTATGTAAAACCACCGCTAGCGAACCTGACAATGAACGAACCCTGGCAGCGTCTGCCCGCGCTCTCACTTAAGCAGCTGCAGTACTTTGTGACCCTGGCTCAGCTACGCCATTTTACCGATACCGCTAATCGGCTGGCGATTAGCCAACCGGCGCTGAGCAGCGCCCTGCGGCAAATTGAAACCGTACTCGGCGGTAAACTGGTTAACCGTACCGCCTCGGCGGTAACGCTGACCGAGCTGGGAGCGGCGATTTTACCGCACGCGCAGCGCATATTGAGCGTGGCGCAGGCGGCTTTTTTCGATATGCAGCAGATTGTAGAGGCGGGCGGCGATGGCACGGTGCGTATCGGGCTGGTGCCGTCGGTGAGTTCACTGCTGTTTCCGCTGCTGCCGCAGGCCCTGGCGCAGGCTTTTCCGCGCCTGCGTATTGAGTTTCACGATCAAACTAATGATGCGCTAATGCGGGCGCTGCAAAGCGGCGAGATTGATTTTGGCATCGGCGCGGTCGACAGTTCGCTGCCCGCTGAGCTACTGGTTTATCCGCTGCGCGAGGATCCGTTCGTGGCGGTTTTGCACCGTGACGATCCGCTGGCCGCGCATCAGAATTTGCCGTGGAAGCAGCTGGTTGGCCGCGATATCGCCGTGTTCTCAAAGGGGAATATTCAGCGGCTGGTGGCCGCGCTGGCGGAAAGCCAACGTTTGACCTTAACGACGCGTTATCAGGTGGATTACATCGAAACCCTGTACGGGCTGGTGCGCTCGCGGCTGGCGGTGGCCATTTTACCGCAACTGTATACGACCCACCTGCAGGATCCGGCGTTAAAGGTTGCGCAGCTGCAGCAGCCGGCGCTGACGCGTACGGTGGCGCTGATGCGCGGCCCGCAGGCGCTGCCGCCGTTAATCGAAGACTGTTTTTCCCTGCTACAGGCCGAACTGCGTTAGGGCAGGTGTTTTATCAGGACATCTACCGTTAGATGATTGATGTACTCCAGCGAATGCGAAGACAGAACTCCCAGCAGCCGATTGTGGTGTCCGGCAATAATTAAATCGATATGGCGTTGTTGCACGCAGGCTTCGACGTCCGCGAAGCGGCGGGTCGTGACCAGCGATAGCGTCTGGACCGGCAGGGCGACGGTCGTCGCCAGTTCGTTGAGCAGGGCTTTGGCCTGAATCACCTCTTGCGATACGTCATCGTCCAGCAGGCTATCGGAAACGTAGTTCAGCGCCCGATAGTCGGTGCTGATGTGGGCGATGGTAATACGCATCCCACTTTCCTGCGCCATCTTTGCGGCGTGCTGCAGCAGCGGCACGCCATCAAGGCTACTGTTAATCAATACCAACGCATGGTGATAAACGGCCATAAACACCTCGGCACAATAAATGCAATCCTGAGCTAATTTTGAGCCTGCGGCGGAGGGAACGCAAATCAGAATATGCGCTGCGAGCGGACAAAAAAATCCCCCGCGGCCAGAACGGCGGCGGGGGATGTCTGCGATTAACGCTTACGGCGTGACAATGTTGAACCAGAATTCAAACTTGTCCATGTAGCTCAGCATTTCGTCGAGCTTAGCGCCATTACCGGTGATTTTCACCTCGCCCTTATCTTGTGCCTGCTTCAGGGTTTCCTGCTTCAGGATGATCTTATTTAGGGTATCGCGGTTCAGGGTAATGTTGGCATCGGCATTGTCCGCTACCGCATTCGCGGTGTGGTTAAGCACGCCATTTTCCAGCTCCAGCTTGTACTTGCCGCCATCTTCACCCAGATCGATGTTGAAGACCGCTTTCGCTGCGCCGGCTTTTTGGCCGTTGATATGCACGCCCAGGTAGTCGAAGAACATTTCCGGGGTCATCGCACGCACGGTATCCGGGCTGGCGGTGTTCGGCGTCGGCAATTTCTGTACGCCATTACGCAGTTCCTGCGCGCCGGTCAAATAGAAGTTGCGCCAGGTACCGGCTTCCGCCTGGTAGCCCAACTGTTCCAGCGCGTCGGCTTCGAGATTACGCGCGTCGGCATTTTGCGGATCGGCGAAGACGATTTTACTGGTTACCTGCGCAACCCAGCGGTAGTTACCCTGTTGATAGTCGGCTTTCGCTTTCTGCATGATGGCATCGGCGCCGCCCATGTATTCCACGAATTTTTTCGCAGCCTGTTCCGGCGGCAGCTCATCGAGGGTTGCCGGGTTGCCATCGAACCAGCCGAGGTAATAGACGTAGGTCGCTTTCACGTTGTGGCTGACGGAACCGTAGTAACCGCGGCTGGACCACTGTTTCTCCAGCGATTCCGGCAGCTTGAAGTTAGCGGCGATTTCATCGCGGGTCAGGCCTTCGTTGGCCATACGCAAGGTCTGGTCATTGATGTAACGATACATATCACGCTGGCCTTTCATCAGCTTAACGATGTTTTCGTTACCCCAGGTCGGCCAGTGGTGCTGAGCGATAATCACTTGCGCATCGTTGCCCCAGCGGTCAATCGCGGCATTGATATACTTCGACCACGCCAGCGGATCGCGAATTTTCGCGCCGCGCAGCGAGTAGGTGTTGTGCAGGGTGTGAGTGACGTCTTCAGCCGCTTCGATCAGCTTTTTCTCTTTCACGTACCACAGCATCTCAGACGGCGCTTCCGAACCCGGGGCCATCAGGAAGTCATAGGTCAGGCCATCGATCACTTCCTGCTGACCGGTTTTGGTGATGTAGTTGGTCGGCTGGATCAGCGTCACGGTACCCGCAGAGGTGGTGGTGCCGAGACCGGCGCCGACCTGGCCTTTAGCGTCAGGCTTCAGCAGGTTGCCGTACATATAGCTGGCGCGGCGGCTCATGGCGGTACCGGCCATAATGTTCTCGGATACCGCTTCTTTCATAAAGCCGTCTGGCGCGTAGATTTTCACTTTGCCGGATTTCACGTCGGCTTCGTCAACCACGCCGCGGATACCGCCGTAGTGGTCGACGTGGCTGTGGGTGAACAGCACGGCGACAACCGGTTTTTTACCGCGGTTAGCATAGTAGAGATCCATGGCTTCTTTCGCCGGTTCAGCGCTCAGCAGCGGATCGATAACGGTAATCCCTTTCTCACCCTCAATGATGGTCATATTGGAGAGGTCGAGGTTACGAATCTGATAAACGCCGTCGGTGACTTTAAACAGACCGCCGATGTTAATCAGCTGCGACTGGCGCCACAGGCTCGGGTTAACGGTATCCGGCGCTTTTTCACCTTCTTTGACGAAATTATATTTCGCCGGATCCCAGATAACATTGCCCTGCTCGCCTTTAATCATGCTCTGCGGCAGCGCGGCGATAAAGCCTTTATGCGCATTGTCGAAATCGGTTTTATCGGCAAACGGCAGTTTGTTGTACAGCGCGTTATTCGCCTGCTGAGTGGCCGGGGTAGCATCCTGCGGCTGGGCGGCAGCGAATGCCGAAACCGACAGCGAAGTTAAAACACCGGCCAGAGCCAGATGTTTAGCGATCTGATTTAATTTCATTGAATGGCCTCTTAGATTATTT
>CABUCP010000074.1 GCA_902490055.1 uncultured Klebsiella sp.
ATCATTATGGGACGAAGTATGCCATATGCCCGTCGGCGGGGTATGGTGGCTCAATGTCGACCGCTATGCCGACGCCGTAAGCCTGCTCAATCAAACGCTGGAATCCCAGACCAAAGACAGCAAAATCGCCACCGTGGTGATGGGTAAGAAACCCAATGAAGTCATATCATTAAAAAAAGATAGCGGCCCTGACAACATCGTATTACTGACCATGCCCGATCGCCCGGAAGGCCTCCATGAGATGCATCGCGACATACTTTGCTCGATGGAACCTGGCAATTATTTATTTATTCTGCTATGTGCGGAAAACGCCTGGCAAAATATAAAAACCGAAGAATTGTGCCGTTGGGTAGATAAATCCAATAAATGGACCAAATACCATAACTGTTCTCTTATGATTCTTAATTCTGGCAATGATACGGACAAACAACTATCCCCACTTTTACGCCAATATCGCGCCCTTTCCGGGTTGGCAAGCATTCGTTATCAGGGCGATAGTCATCTATTTGATATCGCCTGGTGGGGCAGTGAGAAAGGTATTAGCGCGCAGCAACAGCTGGTTATTTTACAAGATGAGAACGGCTGGCGACTGGCGCAAGATGAAGAGGCCGTCGTCCAGCCGCGCAGCGACGAGAAAATCGTGCTCAGTAATTTGCGCGTGCTGGAAGGCGCCCCGGCGCTTTCCGAATACTGGACATTATTCGAAACCAACGATGCGGTCTTCGAAGCAGGCCGCACCGCACAGGCCGCTACGCTGCTCTTTTCCATCACCCAGAATGAGCAAATAGAACAGCTTGGCCGCTATATCCATACCTTGCGCCGCCAGCGCGGCAGCGCCTTAAAAATCGTGGTGCGCGAACAAACGCCAAGCCTGCGCGCCACCGATGAACGCCTGCTGTTAAGCTGCGGCGCGAATATGGTCATCCCCAGCAGCGCCGGACTTTCGCGCTGCCTTACGCTAATTGAAAGCGTGCAAAAACAGAAATTTACTCGTCACGTTCCAGAAGATTTCAACACGCTGCTGACCTGGAGCAGGCCGCTAAAACTCCGCGGTTATCAAAAATGGGACGCGTTCTGCGAAGCGGTCAGTAACATCATGGCCAACACGCTGCTGCCATCGGATAGCAAAGGGGTCATGGTGGCGCTGCGACCAGCGCCGGGACTGCGCGTCGAACAAGCATTAACGCTGTGTCGGCCGAACCGTATGGGCGATATCGTCACCATCGGCAATAACAGAATTGTGCTGTTTCTGTCGTTCTGCCGCGTAAACGATCTGGATACCGCATTAAATCATATCTTCCCTTTACCGACCGGAGACATCTTCTCTAACCGTATGATTTGGTTCGAAGACAAGCAAATTTCTGCAGAAATCCTGCTGATGCGCGGCATCTCTCCGGATAACTGGAATACGCCGCTGCCAATTACGGTAGGTAAAAACGAAGCGCTCAACGTTGAGCACGATGGGCGCCAGTGGCGGCGAATACCGGAACCCTTCCGCCTCTCCAGCGATGGGGAGTCGGCATCATGATGTCTATCGCTGATATCATTCAGCTCATCGTACTATGCGCCCTGCTGTTTTTCCCGCTGGGATACCTGACGCGCCATTATCAACGCCGTATTCGCACCACGCTACGTTTGATGTTCTTTAAACCCCGTTACGTGAAACCGGCAGGCATTTTGCGCCGGGATAGCGCGACCAGGCAGGGCAAATCCAAAAAATGAGCAAAACAAAATCTACCGCTACGCCGCTCCCGCTATGGCAGTACTGGCGCGGCCTGTCAGGATGGAACTTTTACTTCCTCGTGAAGTTTGCCCTGCTGTGGGCGGGGTATCTTAACTTCCACCCGATGCTCAACCTGGTGTTTCTCGCATTTCTGCTGGTGCCAATCCCTAGCGAAAAGCTGCACCGGATACGCCACTGGATAGCCATACCGCTCGGTTTTGCCCTCTTCTGGCACGATACCTGGCTGCCCGGCCCGGAAAGCATCATGAGCCAGGGCTCGCAGATTGCCGGCTTCAGCGCCGATTACGTCTGGGATCTGGTCACCCGCTTTATTAACTGGAATATGGTTGGCGCCTTCCTTGTCATGCTGGTGCTGTGGTTGTTTATCAGCCAGTGGCTGCGCGTCACGGTCTTTGTTTCGGCGATGATGGTGTGGCTGGTTGTTAGCCCGCTGCTGCCTTCCTTTACTCTGTGGCCAGCCGGACAGCCGACCACGGCGGCGGCCACTCCTGCCGCAGCAACCGGCGGTGCCGCCACCGCCACGACGGCATCTGCCAGCGCGACGGCCAGCGGCGATATTCCCGCGCAAACCGAACCGCCAACCTCAGCCAACCTAAGCAACTGGCTCAAGACTTTCTACGCCTCAGAACAGAAAAGAAAAACGCCATTCCCCGACCAGCTACCTGCCGACGCGCAGCCGTTCGATCTGCTGGTGATCAATATCTGCTCGCTCTCCTGGTCAGACATTGATGCCGCCGGGCTGATGGATCATCCGCTGTGGAAGCATTTCGATATCGTCTTCAAAAACTTTAACTCTGCGACCTCTTACAGCGGCCCGGCGGCGGTGCGACTGCTGCGTGCCAGCTGCGGCCAGCTGTCACATACCAACCTTTATCAGCCTTCGGGTAACGAGTGCTACCTGTTCGAAAACCTGGCCAGGTTAGGCTTTACCCAGCAGTTGATGCTGGGACACAACGGCGTGTTTGGCGACTTCCTGAAAGAAGTCCGTTCGCTCGGCGGCATGCAGAGCCCATTGATGGATCAGACTGGCTTACCGGTTATCCTGCAGGGCTTCGACGGCTCTCCGGTCTATGACGATCGGGCGACACTCGATCGCTGGCAGCAAACCACCGAGAAGCTCAATACGCCGCGGACCGCGACCTTCTACAACACGTTACCGCTACACGATGGCAACCATTATCCAGGTCAAAGCAAAACGGCCGACTATAAGGCCCGCGCGCAGAAATTCTTCGACGAGCTGGACGCATTCTTTACCGAGCTGGAAAAATCGGGCCGTAAAGTCATGGTCGTCGTCGTCCCGGAACACGGCGGCGCGCTCAAGGGCGATAAGATGCAGGTTTCCGGCCTGCGCGATATCCCAAGCCCTTCAATCACTAACGTTCCGGCCGCAGTGAAATTCTTTGGCATGAAAGCCCCGCATCAGGGCGCCGCGGTAGAAATCGATCAACCTTCCAGCTATCTCGCGATTTCGGAACTGGTGGTGCGCGCGCTGGACGGCAAAATGTTCACCGAAGACAACGTCAACTGGCAACAGTACACTGCCGGTCTGCCGCAAACCGCCGCGGTATCGGAGAACTCCAACGCGATTGTCATTCAGTATCAAGGCAAACCCTATGTGCAGCTTAACGGCGGCAGTTGGGTGCCGTATCCGCAGTAAAGACGAAAAAGGCCGCAGAAGAGTTCCTGCGGCCTGTTCGGGCGCAAATTGCCAACGCAGCAGACTCACGCCCGCCGGTCCGTTACTTCTGGTTATGCATCCAGCTGACGATAATGCTGACCACGATGCCAGCAATTATCGGCGCCGCCAGATCGTCCCACAAGATCAAACCTAACTGTGTGAGCGTCATAGAGCCGCCTGTATTGCAATGGCAACCGTTCGCGGCTATCTTTAACTTGTCTGGAGTTGTCGATAGCCCTCGTTCAGTTGCCCGGTTAACACCAGCAACGTACGAGGGTTTTCTCTTTCCAGCAACCTATCTATGCCGCCGGGGTTCAAGCCCCCGCAACATTGCGCCTCACCGGGCAAGCCCGGCTTGGCGTCGGTTCTACTGCTCCGATTTATCGCCTTCATCACGCCGTTATTTGATTTGCGAAGCATATTCCAGCAATCAGCCACATTCTGCCGTCAATCAATACGAAAAAGGCCGCAGAAGAGTTCCTGCGGCCTGTTCGGGCGCAAATTGCCAACGCAGCAGACTCACGCCCGCCGG
The DNA here is from genome assembly GCA_902490055.1 of uncultured Klebsiella sp. Taxonomy (GTDB): domain Bacteria; phylum Pseudomonadota; class Gammaproteobacteria; order Enterobacterales; family Enterobacteriaceae; genus Klebsiella. The sequence goes on from CABUCP010000074.1 coordinate 3,955, forward strand.
TCCGTTACTTCTGGTTATGCATCCAGCTGACGATAATGCTGACCACGATGCCAGCAATTATCGGCGCCGCCAGATCGTCCCACAAGATCAAACCTAACTGTGTGAGCGTCATAGAGCCGCCTGTATTGCAATGGCAACCGTTCGCGGCTATCTTTAACTTGTCTGGAGTTGTCGATAGCCCTCGTTCAGTTGCCCGGTTAACACCAGCAACGTACGAGGGTTTTCTCTTTCCAGCAACCTATCTATGCCGCCGGGGTTCAAGCCCCCGCAACATTGCGCCTCACCGGGCGAGCCCGGCTTGGCGTCGATTCTACTGCCCCGATTTATCGCCTTCATCACGCCGTTATTTGATTTGCGAAGCGTATTCCAGCCCTCGACGACAGACGTCAAAATGCGACATGCAATTTACCATCAGGCGCGCGCTTTCTCCGGATTCTCATCCTGGTCAACGGCAAAGCAGGCCACCAGTTGGCCACCGTAATCCTTAAGCTGCGGCTGGAGTTGGGTACATGGGCCAAAGCGGCGGCGGCAACGCGCATTGAAGGCGCAACCCGGCGGTGGATTCAGCGGGCTCGGCAGTTCACCGGTTAGCTTGATTCGCTCGCGGCGATCGTCCGGGTTCAGCCGCGGCGTCGCCGACAACAGCGCCTGGGTATATGGATGACGCGGGTTATTAAAGATCTGGTCTTTGCTCCCCTTCTCCACGCAGCGGCCAAGATACATCACCATCACTTCATCGGCGATATGCTCAACGACCGACAGGTCGTGGGAAATAAACACGTAGGAAAGACCCAGATCCTGCTGCAGATCCATCATCAGGTTTAGCACCTGCGCACGTACCGAGACATCGAGCGCGGAAACCGGCTCATCGGCAATCACCACGTCCGGATCCAGCATCAGGCCGCGGGCAATGGCGATACGCTGGCGCTGACCGCCGGAAAACATATGCGGGTAGCGGTCGTAATGTTCGGTTTTTAACCCCACCTTCGCCATCATCGCCAGCGCCTTTTCACGCCGCTGCTCTTTGCTCAGACTGCTGTTAATCAACAGCGGCTCTTCCAGAATCTGCCCCACTTTTTTACGCGGGTTCAGAGAACCATACGGATTCTGGAACACAATCTGGATTTTCTGCCGCCGCAGCTTTTGCGCCTGAGGATCGTGTTTCAGTAGATCCTGGCCCTGATAATAAAGCTCGCCGCCGGTCGGGATTTCAATCATCGTCAGCAGACGGCCCAGGGTCGATTTGCCACAGCCTGATTCACCGACCACGGCCAGCGTTTTGCCACGCTCAAGGGTGAAAGAGACGCCGTCCAGCGCTTTGACTAATCGCTCCGGGGCAAAAATCCCCTTCTTCACCGGGTAGTGTTTTTTCAGATCAATGGCCTGCAACAGCGGTTGTTGCGTGGCGGCCTTTTGCGTACTCATAATCCAGGCCTCCCGGCATCATCAAGTGGGTAATGACATTTAGACTGACGTCCGTCATTGAGATCGGCAAGCGCCGGCTCTTCGCTACGGCATTTATCCGTCGCATAGGGGCAGCGCGGGTTCAACAGGCAGCCGTTTGGACGGTCATATTTTCCAGGGACGACACCCGGTAACGACGCCAGACGCGCTTTGTCCTGGGCAAATTCCGGCAGCGCGCGTAACAACGCCTGGGTATACGGGTGACGCGGCGCGCGGAAAATATCTTTCGCATCGCCGGTCTCAACCACCTGACCCGCATACATCACGATAATTTTATGCGCGGCTTCCGCCACCAGCGCCAGATCGTGGGTAATCAGCACCAGCGCCATATTCTCTTGCTGCTGCAGCTCCAACAACAGTTCGATAATCTGAGCCTGAATGGTCACGTCCAGCGCGGTAGTCGGTTCATCGGCAATCAGCAGTTTTGGCCGACAGGCAATCGCCATCGCAATCATCACGCGCTGGCTCATCCCGCCGGAAAGCTGGTGCGGATAGACATCAAGGCGCGAGGCCGGGTCGGGAATACCAACCAAATTCAGCAGGTCAATCGCCCGCTGACGGCGGGTTTTCTTATTCCCGCCCTGATGCACCTTAATCGCTTCCATGATCTGGTAGCCAACGGTGAAGCACGGATTAAGGCTGGTCATTGGATCCTGGAAGATCATCGCCACTTCCGCGCCAACCAGCTGACGCCGCTCTTTTTCGGAAATTCGCTGCAGGTCGCGGCCGTTGAATTCCAGTTTTTCCGCCATCACCCGGCCGGGATAATCAATCAGCCCCATAATCGCCAGCGAGCTCACCGACTTACCGGAACCTGATTCACCCACAATACCGACCACTTCACCCTGCTTCACGCTATAGCTGATGCGGTCCACGGCGCGAAACGGCGCGTTTTCATCGCCGAAATGCACCGATAATTTATCTACATTCAATAACGCCATCTCGAACCTCTTACTGCTTCAGTTTGGGATCGAGCGCGTCACGCAGACCGTCACCCATCAGGTTAAATGCCAGCACCGTCAGCAGGATCGCCACGCCCGGGAAGGTCACAACCCACCAGGCGCTCTGCGCGAACTGCAACACGTCGGAGAGCATGGTGCCCCACTCAGGCGTAGGCGGTTGCGCGCCCATGCCGAGGAACCCCAGCGCTGCCATGTCGAGAATGGCGTTAGAAAAGCCCAGCGACGCCTGAACGATCAGCGGCGCAAGACAGTTAGGGAGAATATTGACGAACATCTGGCGCATCGCCCCGGCGCCCGCTACGCGGGAGGCGGTAACGTAGTCGCGGTTGACCTCGACCAGCACCGCCGCACGCGTCAGACGCACATAGTGCGGCAGGGCGACGAAGGTCAGCGCCAGCGAGGCGTTAACAATTGACGGCCCGAAGATAGCCACCAGCACCAGGGCTAACAGCAGGCTCGGCAGCGCCAGCATGATATCGACGACACGCATGATGATGGAATCGACCACTCCGCCGAAATAGCCTGCCACCAGGCCCAGCACCACGCCGAGGATCAGCGACAGCACCACCACCAGACAGCCGACCAGCAGCGACAGGCGAGCGCCGTACATCAGGCGCGAGAGGATATCGCGGCCAACGTCGTCAGTGCCGAGCAGATGCGTCAGGCTACCGCCATCCTGCCAGAACGGCGGCGCCAGCAGCGAATCACGGAACTGATCCGCCGGGTTATAAGGGGCGAGGAAGTTGGCGAATACCGCGATGATTATCATCACCGCCACGTACACCAGCCCGACGACCGCGCCTTTGTTGCGTTTGAAATAGTGCCAAAACTCCTGCAGCGGGGTCATTGGCACCGGTGCGGCGACAACTTTATTTTCAGTAATTTGTGACATGATGGCCCCTTACTTCTTATGCCGGATACGCGGGTTCACCACGCCGTACAGCAGGTCGACCAGCAGGTTGACGAGGATAATCATCGTCGCCACCAGCAGAACCCCGCCCTGCACTACTGGATAATCGCGGCGCTGTAGCGCGTCGATCAGCCAGCGCCCCAATCCCGGCCACGAGAAGATGGTTTCGGTCAGGATAGCGCCCGCCAGCAACGTGCCCACCTGCAGACCGATAACCGTCACCACCGGCAGCATCGCGTTGCGCAGCGCGTGAATGACGATCACCCGCATCCGGGTCAGTCCCTTAGCGCGCGCGGTACGGATGTAGTCCTCGCCGAGAACTTCCAGCATTGACGAGCGGGTCATACGCACGATTACTGCCAGCGGGATGGTACCCAGCACGACAGCTGGCAGAATCATATGCATCAAGGCATCGATAAAGTCGCCCTGCTCGCCCCAGATAGCGGTGTCAATCAACATAAAGCCGGTCAGCGGCAGGCTATCGTCAAGGAACACCGTATCGCTGATACGCCCGGATACCGGCGTCAGGTTCAACTGCACCGAGACCAGCATAATCAGCATCATGCCCCACCAGAAGATAGGCATGGAGTAGCCGGTCAGCGCCAGGCCGACAGAAGTATGATCAAAGATAGAGCCGCGTTTTACCGCAGCCAGCACGCCCACCGGGATACCGACCGCAACGGCGAAAATCATCGCGCAGACGCCCAGCTCAAGGGTGGCCTTAAAGCGCGGCACAAACTCTTGCCACACCGGAATTCGGCTTTTCAGCGAGATACCTAAGTCGCCGTGCAGTACGCCCCAAACATAATGGGCATATTGCTGCCACAGCGGCTTATCAAGGCCCATTTCGGCCAGCAGCTGCGCGTGACGCTCGGGGGAAATACCACGTTCGCCAGCCATAATGAGTACCGGGTCGCCGGGGATCATATGGACGAAGGCAAAGGTGAGAAGGGTAATACCGATAAATGTCGGGATGACGAGTCCCAAACGTCGGAGAACAAACTGCAACATAACCCGGATTCTCTCTAGTGACGCCCAGCCTGGTGACAGAGCGTCTGTATTGCTCACAAAAGTATTCCCCGGAATAGCGGGAATACGCCCCCCACCTCTCCCACGCGGGGAGAGGGGATCAGGCATCGTGCTTATTATTCGACAGAGACGTTATCGAAGTGGTGTTTTCCAAGTGGATCAACCACATAGCCTTTGACTTCTTTACGCACTGGCTCGTAAACGGTGGAGTGGGCGATGATCAGCGCCGGAGCCTGGTCATGCATCACTACCTGAGCCTGTTTGTACAGTTCGATACGTTTGTTGTGGTCGTCGGTGGCGCGCGCCGGCTGAATCAGATCTTCAAACGGCTTGTAGCACCAGCGCGAGTAGTTAGAACCGTCTTTCGCCGCAGCGCAGCTGAACAGGGTCGCGAAGAAGTTATCCGGATCCCCGTTGTCGCCGGTCCAGCCCATCATGACGGTCTGGTGCTCGCCCGCTTTCGCGCGTTTCAGATACTCGCCCCACTCGTAGGTCACGATCTTGGCCTGGACGCCAATCTTCGCCCAGTCGGCCTGGATCATCTCAGCCATACGGCGCGCGTTCGGGTTATACGGACGCTGTACCGGCATTGCCCACAGGTCGATAGTGAAGCCCTTTTCCATTCCGGCTTCTTTCAGCAGCTGCTTCGCCTTCTCTGGATCGTAGGTGTAATCTTTAACGTCGTCGTTATAGCCCCACATGGTTGGCGGGATCAGGTTTTTCGCCGCCTGGCCTGCGCCCTGGTAAACGGCTTTAATGATCGCTTCTTTGTTCACCGCGTAGGTCAGCGCCTGGCGAACTTTGAGGTTATCCAGCGGTTTTTTCTCGGTGTTGAAGGAGAGATAACCCACGTTCAGACCCGGCTGTTCCAGCAGGTTGATGTTTTTATCTTCCTTCATGCGCGCGATGTCCGCCGGGTTCGGGTACGGCATCACCTGGCACTCGTTTTTCTGCAGCTTGGCATAGCGTACAGACGCATCAGGAGTGATGGAGAAGACCAGACGATCGATCTGCGGCTTGGTGCCCCAGTAGCCCGGGAAGGCTTTGTACAGAATGCGCGAGTCTTTCTGATACTGCAGCAGCTGGAATGGGCCGGTACCGATCGGGTTAAGGTCCACTTTTTCCGGCGTGCCGGCTTTCAGCATGTTATCGGCATACTCTTTCGACAGGATAGACGCAAAGTCCATCGCCAGGTCAGCCAGGAACGGCGCTTCCGGACGCGTCAGGACGAACTGGACGGTATTATCGTCCACTTTCTTCACTTCGCTAATCAGGTCAGGCAGGCCCATCCCTTCAAAGTATTCATAGCTGCCGCCGGAAACTTTGTGGTACGGGTTTTTATCATTTTTCTGACGATCGAAGGAGAACACTACGTCGTCGGCATTCAGTTCGCGCGTA
>CABUCP010000075.1 GCA_902490055.1 uncultured Klebsiella sp.
CAGGAATCCGCCGTTACACAGAAGTTTTCCACATTTTTCCCGTTCTTTTCGGTTTACCGCAACTGAGGGGTTCACTGCGCCTGTTTTAAGGCGATGGAGGAGGTGAGCAAAAATAAAAACAAGGCGCAGGGTATTGTCGTTATTTAATGGATAGCTTCTGGGGGATACATGGAATTTGCTATACAGCTCATCATTATCTTAATTTGTCTGTTCTATGGCGCGAAAAAGGGCGGTATTGCGCTCGGCCTTTTAGGCGGCATTGGCTTAGTTATCTTAGTCTTTGTTTTTCATCTTAAACCGGGAAAACCGCCCGTTGACGTCATGCTGGTGATTATCGCAGTGGTGGCCGCCTCGGCGACGCTACAGGCCTCTGGTGGTTTAGACGTGATGCTGCAGATCGCCGAGAAGCTCCTGCGGCGCAATCCCAAATATGTTTCTATTGTCGCGCCGTTTGTCACCTGTACGCTGACGATTCTGTGCGGTACCGGCCACGTGGTATATACGATCCTGCCGATTATTTACGACGTGGCGATAAAAAATAATATTCGTCCGGAACGACCGATGGCGGCGAGCTCGATTGGCGCCCAGATGGGGATCATCGCCAGCCCGGTTTCGGTGGCGGTGGTGTCGCTGGTGGCGATGCTCGGTAATTTTACCTTTAACGGTAAGCACCTTGAGTTTCTCGACCTGCTGGCGATAACCATTCCGTCCACGCTGCTGGGGATCCTGGCGATTGGTATCTTCAGCTGGTTTCGCGGTAAAGACCTCGATAAAGACGAGACCTTCCAGGCGTTTATCGCGATACCGGAAAACCGCCATTACGTGTATGGTGATACGGCCACGCTGCTCGATAAAAAACTGCCAACCAGCAACTGGATTGCGATGTGGATCTTCCTCGCCTCCATCGCCGTGGTTGCCCTGCTTGGCGCCTTTTCTGAATTACGCCCGGCATTCGATGGCAAGCCGCTGTCGATGGTACTGGTGATTCAGATGTTCATGCTGCTCTCCGGAGCGTTAATCATCATCATTACCAAAACCAATCCAGCATCAATTTCCAAAAACGAGGTTTTCCGCTCGGGGATGATCGCTATCGTCGCGGTATACGGTATCGCGTGGATGGCGGAAACCATGTTCGGCGCGCACATGACCGAGATTAAAGGCGTGCTCGGGGAGATGGTGAAAGAGTACCCGTGGGCCTACGCTATCGTTCTGCTATTAGTATCGAAGTTTGTTAACTCGCAGGCCGCGGCGCTGGCGGCGATTGTTCCGGTGGCGCTGGCGATTGGCGTTGATCCTGCCTATATCGTCGCTTCCGCGCCCGCCTGCTACGGTTACTACATTCTGCCGACTTACCCAAGCGATCTGGCGGCGATTCAGTTTGACCGTTCAGGCACGACCCATATCGGCCGCTTTGTGATTAACCATAGCTTTATCCTACCGGGGCTGATTGGCGTGAGCGTTTCTTGCGTGTTTGGCTGGGTGTTCGCAGCGATGTACGGCTTTCTTTAATCGAGGAGACAGGCGCCGTTAACGGCGCCTGCTAATAAATCATTGGGATTATTGCGCGAGCGGCAGGCGGCGATAGAGCTCAATCATATCGGTCGCCAAATCCTGAATGACCATCGCGTTCATCAGATGGTCCTGGGAATGCACGGTAATCAGGTTTACCGGCAATTTACCGCTACCTTCATCCAGGCCGATAAGCTGGGTCTGGATTTTATGCGCATGCTTCACGAATTCGCGGGATTCGGCCATCGCCTGTTCGGCGGCGCTAAAATCGCCTTTACGCGCCAGCTGCAGAGCGGTGAGGGCGGAACTGCGCGCGGAGCCGGCATTGACCAGCAGCTCCATGATGATCGTTTCTAAATCTTCCATGCCTTACTCCATTAGCTTCAGGGCTTTATCAAGAACGGCATCGCCTTTCATCATGCCGTAATCCATCATATCGATAACGGCGACCTTTTTACCTACCGGGTCGGCCAGCGCCTGCAGCTTGGCCTGCTCATACTTCACCTGCGGGCCGAGCAGGATAATATCCGCGGTGGCCAGGTTATCGTTGAACTCCGCGACCGGCACGGCTTTGATTGAGACTTCGACGCCTTTCTTCTGCGCCGCGTCTTTCATACGTTGTACCAGCATGCTGGTGGACATTCCTGCGGCACAGCATAAAACGATATTCTTCATAGTTTCATCGCCCTTATGTATGTTCCTTAATACATCATCTTTATCGCGGGCGGTGTCATGGCACAACCGCTTCACCCTGATTGTGTGTAAAGCATCACAAAAAATGAAACCGGTTTCAATTTTGCGACGATGAAGATAAAAAAGCCCGCAAAAGCGGGCTATCAGGAGATTTGTGGTCAGCTGCGAACGATTCGGTTCTTGCCCTGCTGTTTGGCCTTATACAACGCTTCGTCAACGCTCACGACCAGTTTTTCCAGCGGCTCCATATTCCATTCTCCGAGGCCGGCGCTAAAGGTGACGGTTAGTCCTTCCTCGCGCCAGGTACGGCGGGCGACGTTCAGGCGCCAGTTTTCCAGGATAGTACGCGCATTGTCGATATGCGCGGCGGGGAAGATGACGGCAAACTCTTCGCCGCCGTAGCGATAGAGCGAGATCTCCTGCGGCTGCAGGATTTGCAGCCCTTCGCGCGCGACGTTGCGCAGCACGATGTCGCCATTGAGATGACCCCAGGTATCGTTAATCGATTTAAAGTTGTCGATATCGACCAGCGCGAGGGCAAAGGGCTGGTGATCGTTCATCAGCGCGGCGATATCGCTGTCGAAGGCGCGGCGGTTTTTGCAGCCGGTCAGGGCATCGATGGTTGCCTGACGGACGTAGGTCAATTCGCGCTGCTTATTGCTCTCAATCGCTTTGCTGAGCATGGCCTCAAGCCGCGGCGCGCGTTTGACATCGCCGGTCTTGATGGCGTTGATGATGTTCATTAACACGGTACGCGAAGCGTGACGCAGATACAGCCCGAAAAGAACGATGACAATCGCGGCGAGGGCAAAGCCCCAGGCGACAATATCGGTTTCATAGCGCGTCAGATCGGCCAGGGTGGCATCGGTGACGCGGAAAATAACGAACCAGTCGGGGTTGGTAAAGGAGTAGTAGTAATACCACGCCTCATGTTCCGCATCATACAGTTGGCCTTCAGCGCTGGTCATTTTGTCCATTAGCGCCGCGCTAACGTACGGTTTAAACAGGGCGCCGGTGTCGGGATGCAGCACGACTTTACCGTCACGCTGGACGACAAAAAATTCGCCCTGTACCGGGGCGACAATTTGCCGCAGCGCGTAGCCCATCGAGGTCAGATCCATATGGAACGCCAGACTGCCTTTGAGCCGCCCCTGCGGTGAAATCACCGGGCGATAAACGGTGACGGTGGGATGGTGGGTAAAATAATCCAGATAGGGACTGGTATAGAGGCTAAAGGTACTGGCTTCCGCCTGACGAATAAACCAGGGGCGCGTTTTAGGATCAAATGCGCGGCTCTCATCGCCTTCCATCACCTCCGGGGCGCGCAGATAATGGCCGAAAGTATCGGCCAGCGAAATGGATGAGACCGTCGGCATCAGCTCCTGCAAACGCATCAAATCGTCCAGGCCCTTTTGCGGATGAAGGTTCACCGCGCTATTCAACGCATCGTCGCGGGCGAAGTACTTCGTTGCCCGCGCCAGAATATAGTCATTCTCGCGCAGCAGAGATTCAGTGTAATTCACCGCAAGGTTATGGGTGAAGTTGCGGTTAATGTGGTGATAGTCTTCAAGAAAATTTTTCTTCTGCGTCGCGGTAACAAAGATAGCGATCAGTAAAAAACTGAGCAAAATACCCGCAAACCCCACCACGATTGGCGTAGTAAAAGAGAGCTTTCTGTTGTGGCGTGCCATAAGTTGTTAATCGTCCGGGATCATCTATAAACCGTGAGTTTAGACGCAGGTTTAGCCAGCATGCCTGCTGATCGAATCAGGTCACTATCGCTCAATTATAACGCTGAGTACGTCCGGCATTGCGATTTATATTCGGTAGCAATGTGTTCGCGAGCATGCGGACGGTAGAGGCAGGGCGAAAGGAGGAAGAGATAATTCGCCCTGGTCAGCGTCCGCTGCTGACCCTGGCAGAATAGAAAAACGGCGGTAGCCAGGCGACCTTCCGTTTTTCATCTTTCGTGCAGGCACGCAAAATAATCAGCTGCTTGCAGTATGCTTCATGATGATTGCGAGGCGCGTCCCAGCCAGCTATCCCAGTCTTTCCATACCGGCTGTAGACCGCGGGCGGCCAGCGCGCTGGCGACCTCTTCAGGACGGCGATCGTCGTGCGGGGCGAATTGCTCGAGCTCCGGATGATCGTCGGCGTAACCGCCGGGCTGCGTTTTGGAGAACGCGCTGACGTTGTTTATCGCCAGCGGGATCACCCGGTCGCGGAACCACGGTGATTCGCGGGTCGAGAGCGACAGCTCAACTTCCGGCGCCAGCAGGCGGAAAGCGCAAATGGTTTGCACCAGTTGACGCTCGTCCATCAGCGAGGCCGGTTCCACGCCGCCGGCGCAGGGGCGCAGGCGCGGGAAGGAGATCGAGTAGCGGCTGCGCCAGTAGCGCTGCTGTAGCCACAGCAGATGCTCGGCGACCATAAAGCAATCCACCCGCCAGCTGTCGGAAAGCCCAATTAGCGCGCCGAGGCCGATCTTGTCGATCCCCGCTTCGCCTAAGCGATCCGGCGTATCAAGGCGCCAGAAGAAATCCTGCTTTTTACCTTTCAGATGGTGTTGGGCATACATGCTTTCATGGTAGGTCTCCTGATAGACCATCACCCCATCGAGCCCCAGCGTTTTCAGTTCGGCATATTCTTCGGTCGCCAGCGGCTGTACCTCCATGTGTAGCGAGGCAAACTGGCTGCGGATGGCCGGCAGGTGCTGGCGGAAATAATCCATCCCGACCTTGCTCTGATGCTCGCCGGTAACCAGCAGCAGATGCTCAAAGCCTAAATCGCGGATCGCGGCGCATTCGCGGGCAATCTCTGCTTCATCCAGGGTCTTGCGCTTAATGCGGTTACTCATTGAGAAACCGCAGTAGGTACAGTCGTTGGCGCACAGATTGGACAAATACAGCGGTACGTAAAAGCTGACGGTGTTGCCGAAGCGCTGACGGGTGAGCCGCTGCGCGCGCTGCGCCAGCGGTTCAAGATAATTGGCGGCTGCTGGAGAGAGCAGGGCCATCATGTCGTCGCGGGTGAGCTGTTTTGCCGCCAGCGCCCGTTCGACGTCGGCGGCGGTTTTGCCGTTGATGCGCAGGCGGATGTCGTCCCACTCCAGTTGCCGCCAGCGATCGCTAAAGGTCTTCATGCCAGCGCCTCCAGAAACCCGGTCAACGGGCTGGTGGCCTGCGCCTGTGTACTTCGCGCCCCCGGCCCGGCCTGACGCGCCAGTAATCCGGCGTCAACCGCCATGCGGAAGGCGTGGGCCATAGCGACAGGATCGTCGGCTACGGCAATAGCGGTATTGACCAGCACCGCGTCGGCACCCATTTCCAGCGCCTGCGCAGCATGGCTTGGTACGCCAATCCCGGCATCAACCACCACCGGTACTGTTGCTTGCTCGATAATAATCTCCAGCATCGCTTTAGTTTCCAGCCCCTGATTGGAGCCGATCGGCGCGCCCAGTGGCATCACCGCCGCGCAGCCAACCTCTTCCAGCCGTTTGCATAGCACCGGATCGGCGCCGCAGTAAGGCAGTACGACGAATCCTTCGCGGACCAGCAGCTCCGCCGCCTTCAGGGTTTCAATCGGGTCGGGCAGTAGCCAGCGGGCGTCCGGGTGAATCTCCAGTTTCAGCCAGTGGGTGCCCAGGGCTTCCCGCGCCAGACGAGCGGCAAATACCGCTTCTTCCGCCGTCTTCGCTCCTGAGGTATTCGGTAGCAGGCTGACGCCCGCCGCCAGCAGCGGCGCAAGGATTGCGTCATTGTGCTGGCGCAAATCAACGCGTTTCATCGCCAGCGTCACCAGTTGGCTTCCCGAGGCGCGAATCGCCTCAACCATCACCTCCGGGGCGGCGAATTTGCCGGTTCCGGTAAACAGGTGGGATTCAAATGTCTTATCAGCAATACGTAACATGTCAGCCTCCGGCGATAACCTGAAACAGCAGGACCCGATCGCCTTCCTGCAAGAGATGATCTTCCCACCGTTCGCGCGGCAGGATGTGTTGATTGAGCGCCAGCGCGACGCCAGGCTGGAGTTGTTCCAGTTGGCTGAGCAGGGCGCTTACGCTGAGATTGTCCGCGCACTCCAGCGGTTCATCGTTAAACCAGATTTGCATCATGACCTCCGCAAACCGGGCAGCACTCGGCCTTTTGTAGCGCAAAGTTGCGCCAGTTGCTGGTGCGGGCGTCGAATAGCCGTAGGGTATTACGCGGCGTCGCCATACCGCTGAGCAGCTTTATGGCCTCCAGCGCCTGCAGCGTGCCCATCATGCCGACGACCGGGCCGACGATCCCCGCGGTGCGACAGTTTCGCTGCGGTTCGGCGCTATCCGGCCACAGGCAGCGATAGCAGCCCTGTGCCCAGGGCGGCGTCAGCACCATCAGTTGGCCGCCGAAACCGACGGCGCTGGCGGTCACCAACGGCGTGTTGAGGGCAACGCAGGCGGCATTGATCGCCTGGCGGGTAATCATGTTATCGGTGCAGTCTAGTACCACGTCCGCTTTCGCCACCTCGGTACGCAACGACTCGCCGCTTAAGCGCTGTTGCAGCGCGACGAGCTGGATTTGCGGGTTCAATTGGCTGAGTCGCGTTTTCGCCGCAGTGGCTTTGGGTTGGTCGATATCATCGCTGGTGAACAGAATTTGCCGCTGCAGGTTGCTGAGATGTACGGCGTCGTCATCGGCCAGCGCCAGCGTTCCCACGCCAGCCGCCGCCAGATACAGCGCCGCCGGAGAACCGAGCCCGCCAAGGCCGATAATCAGCACCCGGCTGGCTAACAGTTTCTGTTGCCCCTCGATGGCGATATCCTCCAGCAGCAGCTGGCGGCTATAGCGCATGAAGTCGTGATCATTCATCGCCCGCTCCCGCCAGTTCCAGCAGCTGCGCAGTGGCCGCGCGCCAGTCAGCCGCCTGAGTAATGGCGCTGACCACCGCGATGCTGCCGACGCCGGTTGCCAGCACGGCAGGTGCTTTTTCCAGACTGATGCCGCCGATCGCCACCGTCGGATAATCGGCCAGCCGCTCAATATGTCCGGTAAGCTGATCGAGCCCCTGCGGCGCTGAAGGCATCTGCTTAGTCTGCGTCGGGAAAACGTGGCCCAGTGCGATATAGGAAGGGCGCGCCGCCAGCGCGACGTCGATTTCCATATCGTCATGGGTGGAGACGCCAAGGCGTAGCCCGGCTTTGCGGATGGCGTTCAGATCGGTGGTTTCCAGATCTTCTTGTCCCAAATGGACCCCGTACGCCTGGTGCTTAATCGCCAACTGCCAGTAATCGTTGATAAACAGACGTGCCTGATAGCGACGGCCTAACGCGATGGCGGCGATCACGTCGTCTTCGACGTCGCTATCGCGTTGGTCTTTGATACGTAGCTGAAGAGTGCGCACGCCCGCTTCCAGCAGGCGCTCAATCCACGCCACGCTATCAACAACCGGATAAAGCCCGAGGCGAAACGGTACGGGGGGAAAGTCAGGTTGGTACATTAGGCATTTTCCTTTTTCAGGTAAATTTCGCCGCCGCGGGCGCGGAAGTTGTTCGACATGTCGGCCATGCCGGCGGCGATCTCTTGCTTCGCCGCATAGTCACGGACTTCCTGGGTGATTTTCATCGAGCAGAATTTCGGCCCGCACATTGAGCAGAAGTGGGCGACTTTGCCGGACTCCTGCGGCAGCGTTTCATCGTGGTAGGCTCGCGCGGTAAACGGGTCGAGCGCGAGGTTGAACTGGTCTTCCCAGCGGAATTCGAAGCGCGCTTTTGACATCGCGTTATCGCGGATCTGCGCGCCGGGGTGGCCTTTAGCAAGGTCGGCGGCATGGGCGGCGATTTTGTAGGTAATCAGCCCCTGCTTCACATCCTCTTTGTTAGGTAAGCCGAGATGCTCTTTCGGCGTGACGTAGCACAGCATGGCGCAGCCAAACCAGCCGATCATAGCCGCGCCGATGCCAGAGGTGAAATGATCGTAGCCCGGCGCGATATCGGTGGTAAGCGGGCCTAAGGTGTAGAACGGCGCTTCGTGGCAGTGCTCCAGTTCTTCGGTCATGTTGCGGCGAATCATCTGCATCGGCACGTGGCCGGGGCCTTCGATCATCACCTGCACGTCATACTCCCAGGCGATTTTGGTGAGCTCGCCCAGCGTGTGCAATTCGGCGAACTGCGCCTCGTCGTTGGCATCCTGAATTGAGCCCGGGCGCAGGCCGTCGCCGAGCGAAAGCGACACGTCGTAGGCGGCGCAGATTTCGCAGATTTCACGGAAGTGCTGATAGAGGAAGTTTTCCTGATGGTGCGACAGGCACCATTTAGCCATGATTGAACCGCCGCGGGAGACGATGCCGGTCAGGCGCTTCGCGGTCATCGGCACGTAGCGCAGCAGCACCCCAGCATGAATTGTGAAGTAATCGACGCCCTGTTCAGCCTGTTCCAGCAGGGTATCGTGGAAGGCTTCCCAGGTCAGATTCTCGGCAATGCCGTTGACCTTCTCCAGCGCCTGATAGATAGGCACCGTGCCGATCGGTACTGGGCTATTGCGCAGGATCCATTCGCGGGTTTCATGAATATAGCGGCCGGTGGAGAGGTCCATCACCGTGTCGGCGCCCCAGCGGGTTGACCAGACCAGTTTCTCGACCTCTTCTTCGATGGAAGAGGTGACCGCCGAGTTGCCGATATTGGCATTCACTTTCACCAGGAAGTTGCGGCCGATAATCATCGGCTCAGATTCCGGGTGATTGATGTTGGCCGGGATGATGGCCCGCCCGGCGGCGACTTCATCGCGGACGAATTCAGCGCTAATGTTGTCCGGCAGACGGGCGCCGAAGCCTTCACCTGCATGTTGCTGACGCAGGATCTCGCCGCGAATGCGTTCGCGGCCCATATTTTCGCGGATGGCGATAAATTCCATCTCCGGGGTGACGATCCCCTGACGGGCGTAGTGCAGTTGCGTCACGCACCTGCCGGCGACGGCGCGTTTTGGCGTCAGCAGGCCATTGAAACGCAGTTCATCGAGGCCGTCGTCCGCCAGACGCGCTTTGGTGTAAGCCGAGCTACGTTCGCTGAGTGGGGCGCAGTCGTTACGCGCATCGATCCACGGCTGACGCAGCTTTGCCAGCCCCTGGCGGACATCGATGATGATCTGTGGATCGCCATAGGGGCCGGAAGTGTCGTATACCGGAATTGGTTCATTGGCTTCGTACTGGGGATTATCGTTATCGCCGCCGATGAGCGTCGGGCTGAGCTGGATCTCACGCATCGGGACGCGGATATCGGCCTGCGAGCCGTGAATATAGATGCGATGCGAATTGGGAAAAGCGGTGCCTTCCAGCGTATCAATGAATCGCTGCGCGCGTTCGCGTTGTTCCCGGCGGGTTAGTTTGGTAGTAGACATAGCGCATTCCAGATAAAAAAGGAGATGGCTTGTCAGACGACGGATGGAGTAACAGATGCGACCAATCCATAACGGACAGGTGCGACCAGCAGTTTACTCTTGTTCCCTTCGCAGGTATTAGCCTGATCAGG